>DATDRF010000144.1:0-4873 GCA_035291905.1 Bacteroidota bacterium | reverse complement strand
AGCAAATTCGAATCAGAATTGCAGGTGCGTCCCGATGACATCGACATGAACCAGCATGTGCATAACAGCCGCTATTGTGACTACGTTCTGGCTGCTCGCTATGACCAGATGGATCGGTGCTACAAAATGCCGATGGAAGAGTTTCTGAAGCACGGCTTTGGGTGGGTTGTTCGACGTGCGTTCATCGAGTACAAAAGGCCGCTTGGCTTGGGAGATTGGTTCATTGTCCGAACATGGATCCACGAAATTGCGGCCGATGGCGTTCAGGTACATTTCGAGATCATCAAGAAAAGCACGGGAAAACTCAGTTGTGATGGATACTTTGATTACACAATGGTGAACACGAATACGGGGCGCGCCGAAAACATCCCCGACTGGATCAAGGAAAAGTACTCAATCTAGCGTTGGAAGGAGGGAAAGATGAAGATGACGATGCTGACCTTGGCCCTGTTTTGTGCGGGCCTTTGGGCGCAGGAGGACAGAATCTACACTACGGGGGATGGCGTCAAATTCAGAGTAGAAACGGTGGTGTCAAATCTCGAAGTTCCCTGGTCAATTGTCTTTGATAAGCAAGGGAACATGTATTTTACAGAGCGGCCGGGAAGGTTGAGCATTTTGAAAAAAGGGGAGAAGAAGCCCGTCCTCATTGGAAAGATCGAAGGGGTTGTTGAGCAGGGAGAAGGCGGATTGATGGGGTTGGCGCTTCATCCCGATTTCGAAAGGAATGGCTGGATCTATCTCAGCCACACATTTCGCCTTAAGGCTGCCCTTGCGAATACCGTTGTGCGGTACACCCTGCGGGGCGGCGAACTGACAGCGAGAAGGACGATTGTGGACTATCTTCCGGGGTCGGCGGTCCATAATGGCTGCAGGATCAAGTTTGGGCCGGATCAGAAGCTCTATGTGACTGCAGGTGACGCAGCAGATCGTAAGATCGCCCAGGATGTAGCTTCTCTTGGCGGAAAGATCCTGCGTCTGAATGATGATGGGTCGATCCCAGCCGACAATCCGAGTCCCAAATCTCCAATTTTCGCCCTGGGTGTGCGAAACCCGCAGGGTATCGCCTGGCACCCGAAAAGCGGTGTAATGTTTGAGACTGAGCACGGTCCCTCCGGATTCGACGGGCCGGGCGGGGGTGACGAAGTGAATGTGATTGTTGCCGGCGGCAACTATGGATGGCCCGTAATCCATCATAAAGAGACCAGGGAAGGGATGTTTTCGCCACTGCTTGAATACACACCGGCGATCGCGCCGGGAGGTGCGACGTTTTGCGGGGGAAAGATGTTTCCGCTATGGAAGAACAACCTGTTTTTTGGGGGTCTGAGGGGTACCCGAATTCAAAGGATTGTGTTGGATGAAAAGGAGGGTCGAACGGTGAAAGCGGAAGAGGCGTTGCTGCGCGGGGAATTCGGCCGAATCCGGGACGTTGCTGAAGGCCCTAACGGGGAGATTTATTTCTCAACCAGCAACACAAGCCGTGGCGATGCAACAGATGACGATGACCGCATTCTGAGAATTGTTCCCGCTAAATAGCTGCTTAACTTAACCGATAACTGAGATTTTTCCGCTTGACAGTACATCTTCTTTCTTCCATATTATGGAAGCCCTTCCATAAGAGGAAAACACCCTGTCCGTTACGATCTACGACATCGCCAGAGAAGCGAAGGTGGGAATTGGCACCGTCTCAAGGGTCTTTAATGACCATCCGAGTGTCTCGGACGAGACCAGGCAAAGGGTGTTGCGCGTTGCCAATCGTTTGAACTACCAGCCTCATCCTTATGCGAGAGGTCTGGCAAGAAAACGAACAAATTCTATTTTGACGTTCGTTCCCTTCTTTACGACTTTCTTCTTCGTTGAGATTCTCCACGGTGTGCAGTCGAAGCTCTCGGAGCATGACTGCGATCTTCTCCTGTACGGAGTCAACCACCCCGACCAGGTGAGTGCCTCTCTGAAGCGCAATGCAATCAGAGGAAGGGTGGATGGGGTGCTCTTCTTCTCCATGAAAATGCCCGACGAGTTTGCTGCGCAATACATTGAGATGAAGACCCCTGTCGTCCTCGTCGACACGTACCATCCCTCGTTCGATTCCTTCACGGTTGAAAACGTGCAAGGAGCCTACACTGCAGCAAAACACCTGATCTCCCTTGGGCATCAGAAGATCGGAATTCTGAACGCGAATCTTGAGAGCGTACCCGCGAGGGAACGGCTCCACGGCTTTCAAAAAGCAGTGAAGGAGGCGGGACTTTCAATCGATCCCATTTGGCTGAAGCACAGTGCTTCGCCGCGTCTCGACGGATTCACACGCGAGACCGGCTACGAACTTATGAAGGAGTTCATCGCCATGGGCTCCCGCAGGCCTACGGCGGTCTTCGTTGCCAGCGACATTCAGGCAATCGGTGCTTTGGCCGCGTTGCAGGATGCGAATTTGCACTGTCCCGACGATGTCGCGATTGTGGGATTCGACGATATCATGCTCGCCTCAAGCCTTGGCCTCACCACAATGCGTCAGCCGATGTTTGAAATGGGATCGCTGGCGGTCGAGCGGTTGATGACCCGAATGCAGGACCCCGTGCAGCCGGCGGTGCACATGACGTTTACGCCGAAGTTGGTTGTGCGGTCCACCTGCGGATTTGAGAACTCACCTAACAATCCAGTTTCGCGATCCAAATCGGTCGGAGCAACCTCATGATGCGGATACGCAGCATACTCTTCTTCTCGGTCGCGGTGATCCTCGGCTGCAGCATTCTGTTCGCCGGCTCGACAGGCAAGGTTGCCGGAAACATCAAGGACAAAACAACGGGTGAGCCGCTCATCGGTACAAACGTGATCCTTGAGGGGACGACTCTTGGCGGCTCGACGGATATCAATGGCCACTACACCATTATCAATATTCCGCCCGGCACTTATACCGTGATTGCTTCTATGGTGGGATTTTCGCAGACGAAAGTAACGGGGGTCCGCGTCAATATCGATCTTACGACGACTGTTGATATAGAACTGAGTGAAACGGTCGTGGAATTGGGTGGTGAGGTGGTTGTTATCGCAGATCGGCCGCTGGTGCAGAAGGACCTTACGGCTAAGACAGCGATCGTCGGAGGGGAGCAAATCGACGCACTCCCTGTCACTGAAGTGGGATCTATCCTCTCGCTCCAGGCCGGTTTTGTCGCGGGGAGCCTTCGCGGCGGCCGCAGCGGTGAGGTCGCGTATTGGATTGACGGTGTGCCTGTGACGGATTCGTATAACGGAAGCCAGATTGTCGAAGTGAATAAGAGCCTTGTCCAGGAGCTTCAGCTGATCTCGGGCGCGTTCAATGCTGAATACGGACAGGCAATGTCGGGCATTGTCAATATTGCCACAAAAGAAGGGGGAAGAAAATTCAACGGGGGAGTGGGACTCTACGGAGGCGATTATCTTACGGGCGACGAGGAACTCTTTCCGGGTCTTTCCTTCAGCCCAACGAACATCAGGAACGTCGAAGGAAACCTGAGCGGCCCCATCCTTGGAGAAGACCTCACTTTCTTTGCGAATGCACGGTATATCTATTTTAACGGCTACCTGAACGGCGTTCGCCGGTTTAATCCAAGCAATATCGCCTACACGGACAGTACCGGAACATTCCAGATCTACCGCGATGCATCAGGGAAAGGAGACAGCAGCGTCGTCCCGATGAACTGGAGCAACCGGTCTTACGCCCAAGGGAAACTCACGTGGCGGATCGCTCCTCAATTGAAGCTGTCGGGGAATTACATTTTCGACCGTTCGGTCGCCAAGGCATACAACCGCGCATACTACTTCAATCCCGACGGCACGGGAAGAAATTTTTCCACAAGCCACACGGCGATTTTCCAATTCACCCATACGCTCAATTCAAACTCTTTCTACACGATCGGTGGCTCCGGCTTCTACAAAGAAATGCAATACTATGTGTACAAGGATCCGTACGACGCGCGCTATGTTCATCCGAAACTTCAATTGACCTATGACTCGTACAGTGCACTGACCGGCGGCGTGGACCTCTCAAGGTTCACACGATCGACGACGACGGGCCTTGTCAAAGTCGATTACACCAGCCAAATCGACGCCACGAACCTTGTGAAGCTGGGCGCTGAGTTCAGAACACACAAGATTCGCTACCGAAGTTATCAACTTCAGCCGATCGCGGCCCAGTCCGACATCAACCTTGCCACCGACAGCCCGTTCATTACAACTCAGATTCCTCCGGTCTCCTCGAATTCCCATGATTACTATCGTCGTTATCCGAGAGAATTTTCTGTGTACGCCCAGGACAAGATGGAATTCAAGGATATTATCGTGAACATCGGGCTGCGGTACGATTACTTCCAGCCCGATGGCGTTGTCCTCAATGATCCATCCGACCCCAGCATCTACACACCGATCAAACCTTCAAACATCTTCTTCGACAATAACAAGAACGGCATTCAGGATCCCGGGGAGAATACGAAGTCCTACGCCGACAGGAAGGCATACTGGTATAAGAAAGCCGCGTCGAAGGCGGGGATCAGCCCCCGGCTTGGCGTCTCATTTCCCATTACGGAACGCGGAATTGTTCACTTTTCATACGGCCACTTCTTCCAGATTCCGCGCTTTGAGCGCCTCTACGAGAATCCAGAGTTCAAGATCGGTTTGGGGACGGGCAATCAAGGGGTTATCGGCAATTCGGACCTCGACCTGGAACAGACGATCAGCGGTGAGCTCGGTGTCCAACAGCAGTTGACCGACGACATTGCAGTCGACGTGACCGCGTACATGCGCGACATCAGGGGCCTCACGGGAACACAGGGTGAGGAGATCATCATATTCGGCGGGGCTTCGAAATACAGCAAGTACACGAACAGTGACTTCGGATTTGTGC
>DATDRF010000143.1:0-3970 GCA_035291905.1 Bacteroidota bacterium | reverse complement strand
TTCATTCACCATTTCAATAAAGCGAAATGGTCGGCACGCAGGCAGGGGTTCGCAGAGAACAACAGAATCCGGAAATCCTCTGCCTGCCCGCCGCATGTGTGCTCACTTGAGGCAGGCGGGCGTTTTCTCTGCTTGCCCCGTCCTCTCTACGGGGCGACTTCTGCGTCTTTGCGTTGAAACTTTCAATCAAACTGATACACTACCCAACTTTGACTTTCGGTCATTTTTTGATAGATTTGTTATTCATCAACCCGGTGGGCCCTTCATCCGAGATGAACAATTGCGTTTTCTGCAAGATTATTGCCCGCGAAATTCCTGCTGAGATTCTCTTTGAAAACGAGGACGCACTCTGCATCCTCGATATCAATCCCATCCACTTTGGCCATTCACTGGTGATCCCGAAAGTTCATTGCAGGGATTTTCTTGATGTCAGCCCCTCGGCGTTCAACGGCCTTTTGAACGCCGCTCATAAGGTTGCGCGGGCAACAGTCAGGAGCCTTCAACTTGACGGCTTCAACATCTTCTCCAACAACGGCCATACTGCCGGACAATCCGTTTTCCATTTCCATCTCCATATCACTCCGCGCTACCCGGACGACAACATACGGTTCGTCCTCGAGCTCAAGAAATACAAGAATGGCGAGATGGCTGAGTATGGAAATAGAATCCGTACATCTATCCACGAGAATTCCTGAAACAAGGAGATAGCACGAAATGCCTCAGTACGTAAAACTCAAACCCCCGACAACAGGACAGGCAATCACGTTCTCAAAAAATAAGCTCAACGTCCCCGACCATCCCATTATTCCCTTCATAGAAGGAGACGGGACGGGGCCTGATATCTGGCACGCATCCCAGCATGTTCTTGATGCCGCAGTCAAGAAGGCCTACGGCGACAAGAAAACAATAGTATGGTTTGAAGTCTACGCCGGGGAAAAGGCAAACACCGTGTACGGGCCAAACACGTGGCTTCATGATGACACGTTGGAAGCAATCAAGAACCATATTGTTTCCATCAAGGGTCCCCTGACAACCCCGGTCGGCGGCGGCATCCGATCCATCAATGTGACCCTCCGGCAGATGCTCGATCTCTACGTTTGCCTCAGGCCCGTGAGATACTTCGAAGGTGTCCCCTCGCCTGTGAAGAAACCAGAACTGGTCAATATGATGATCTTCCGTGAAAATACGGAGGATATCTACGCGGGGATCGAATGGAAGGCCGGTACGCCGGAAGCAGAGAAGATCGTCGCATGGCTGCAAAAGGAAATGGGCGTGAAAAAGATCAGATTTCCGCAATCATCCAGCATAGGTATCAAGCCGGTTTCGAAAGAAGGAACCGATCGCCTTATCCGTGCGGCAATACAGTATGCCGTCGCCAACAAACGCAAGTCCGTCACGTTCGTGCACAAGGGGAATATCATGAAGTTCACGGAAGGGTCGTTCCGTGATTGGGGCTATGAGCTGGCGCAAAAGGAATTCGGCGGAACGCTCCTCGACGGGGGCCCGTGGGTGAAGCTTCCCGGCGGAATGACGGTGAAGGACATGATCGCTGATAATTTCCTCCAGCAGATCCTGACAAGGCCTGCGGAATACGACGTGATTGCCACCCTGAATTTGAACGGCGATTACATCTCGGATGCGTTGGCAGCTCAAGTCGGAGGAATTGGAATTGCCCCGGGCGGGAACATCAACTACGAAAACGGTTTTGCCGTCTTTGAAGCGACACACGGAACTGCGCCGAAGTATGCGGGACAGGATAAGGTCAACCCTGGTTCCGTCATCCTCTCCGGCGAAATGATGCTCAGGTATATGGGATGGACAGAGGCCGCCGACCTCATTATTCGCGGTCTCGAGAGGACCATCAAGTCGAAGATCGTCACATATGACTTTGCCCGCCTCATGGAAGGGGCAAAAGAAGTGAAATGCTCTGAATTCGGAGAAGCAATCGTACGTAACATGTGACAGGCGTTCAGAAACGGTGACAGGGCATCCTCCGACGTTACGAGGATGCCTTTTTTTTCACTCTTCCTGTTTATTGAAAGACACGCCGTTTTTGCGTATTTTCGAGAAAGATTCCTATGAGCTGGGAGCATTTGCAGAAAATAATCGGCGCTGCAGGGACACGCCCCGCCGGCGAAGAGAAAGACGAAACAGACGTCCTCACGGGGGAACCGGCAAAAGTCATCCTCTACAACGATGAGATCCACACCTTCGAAGAGGTCATCGGACAGCTCATGAAAGCTCTGGGATGCGATGCTGCAAGGGCCGAAGCGTTGACGTGGGAAGTCCATGCGAAGGGAAAGGCTATGGTTTATGATGGGGTGATGAACGAGTGTCTTCGCGTTTCTGCAGTGCTTGAGGAAATCGCACTTCACACCCAGATCGAAGTCTAGATCACTTTGTGTTTCAACTGGTTTTGAAATGACATCACGAGAAATTCGAAATAGTTTTCTTTCGTTCTTCAAAGAGCGCGGCCATGCCGTGGTTCCCAGTGCGCCTGTCATTCCCCAAGATGACCCCACCCTCCTCTTCACGAACGCCGGGATGAACCAGTTCAAGGACGTGTTCCTGGGAACCGGAAAGCGCTCGTATCTTCGCGCTGTCGACACGCAGAAATGCATTCGGGTGAGCGGCAAACACAACGATCTCGAAGAGGTCGGCCGCGATACGTATCATCACACTTTCTTTGAAATGCTCGGGAATTGGTCGTTTGGGGACTACTACAAAAAGGAGGCAATTGCCTGGGCATGGGAGCTTCTTACGGATGTGTGGCAGCTGCCGAAGGACCGGTTGTGGGCCACGGTTTACAAAGACGACGAAGAGGCGGAGAAACTGTGGAAAGAGGTGACAGACATCAATCCGGCCCACGTGCTGCGGTTTGACGAAAAGGATAATTTCTGGGAGATGGGAGAAACCGGCCCCTGCGGACCCTGCTCCGAGATCCATATCGATCGCACTCCAGGCGGGACAGCAACGGCCTCCATGGTCAACGCGGGCACGGCCAATGTTATTGAGATATGGAACCTGGTCTTTATTCAGTACGACCGAGACCAATCCGGGAAGCTTCATCCCCTTCCGGCGAAGCACGTCGATACGGGAATGGGTTTCGAGAGGCTTTGCGCGGTGCTTCAGAAGAAACTGTCGAATTACGACTCAGACGTTTTCATACCGATCATCAATGCCATCAGCAGCATGGCGGGCAAAGCGTATGACGGTCGAATGAACGACGCCATCCCCCGCGGCCAAATGGAGCTGGATACAGCCATGCGCGTGATTGCGGACCACGTTCGAACGCTGACGTTCGCCATTGGAGACGGAGCCATTCCTTCGAATGAGGGGCGCGGGTACGTTCTGCGCCGTATTCTCCGCAGGGCGGCGAGGTTCGGTCGGAATCTCGGGATGCATGAGCCGTTCATCTACAGGCTCGTGCCGACGCTTGTCGAGCATATGAGTTACATCTTTCCCGAAATCGAGCACAAACAGGAGCACATTCAGCGGGTAATCAAAGGTGAAGAGGAAGGATTCAGCGCGACGCTTGATCGCGGCCTTGGTATTTTTTCAGAAGTCTGCGAAAAGGTCAAAAGTCAGAAGTTAAATGTGATAAGCGGAGAGGATGCATTCAAACTTTATGATACTTTTGGTTTTCCGCTAGACTTAACACAGCTGATGGCTAAGGAACAGAATTTGACCGTCGATATCCTACAGTTTGAGAAACTGATGAACGAACAACGGGAGATGAGCCGATTTACGAGAGAAGTAGAAGTTGTTGTCCATGACAACCTTGGCATCAAGACCTCCGAATCACGGTTTGTTGGTTACGAGCAATACGAGAATGAGACAATTGTCGTCGAACACCGACATCATCCAATGGATGGCTACTCGGAACAGTCGTTGAATGATTCAGAGCCTTATACACTCCAGGTTCGTGGTCTTGCAGAATATGTTGTGCTAGACGCAACACCGTTCTACT
>DATDRF010000142.1:0-5167 GCA_035291905.1 Bacteroidota bacterium | reverse complement strand
TTCGTTTATTTCGCAAACAGCACCGGATCTCAACTCTTTACACGTCAAGTACAGGGGAAAGCTCATGGTGTCTCAGAGTTCGGCATCGCCCTGCTTGAACACGCAATGCTCGAAGGAGAGCAGGGACACGTCGATGATATTCTAAGAGCCGGCGTCAAATCAAGGGAGGCCTCAGCGCTTTTCATATTGCGCGCCGATGGGACAGTGGCGTTCAGCTCGGACACGAGCTACACGAACAAAGCGCTCCCCATCGGTGAATTCGTCGATAGTCCGTACTGGCCCGGCGCAAGGTTTTTCAGCCGTGATGAGAACGACACGCTGTATCAATTCGTCATCAATCCTATCGAGCAGAAACCGGCGTGCGGCCGCTGCCATGCGAGCAACGAGAGCTTACGCGGCTTCTTCGGCGTAAAGATTTCGATCGCCGATCTTGCCGCTGTGGCCGACGAACATCGGACAACGAACATTCTCATGACTGCCATTTCATTTCTTGGCATCGGCGTTGTCGTTTTTGTCACCTTGTTTCTCTTCGTCACCCGCCCACTGTCACGACTGCAAACCCAGATCTCCTCTGCAGCGAGCCAGCTCCAACTTCTTGAAGAAGGCAAGCAGCAATATGTTGCCCCGCTTGACCGCAAGCCAGCCAATGATGAAGTAGGCAGCGTCATCAATTCGTTCAACCACCTCGCTCGAAAGCTGAACGAAGCATACGACAGACTTCGGACGCTGCACCAAACCGAACTCCAGCAGGCTGATCGGCTCACCGCTGCGGGGGAAATGGCGGCCAGTATTGCGCACGAAATACGAAACCCCATGGCCGGGATTCTTGGCGCGCTCCAGGTATTGCATGCAGAGATGCCGGAACAGAATTCGCGAAAAGAGATCCTGAGGGAAATGATCTCTCAAATGGAACGAATGAATGATTCGTTGAACGACCTGCTCAGTTATACAAAGCCAACGCCCCCCGTATTCAGTGCAATGAATGTCAACGATATCATCGAGCGGACTCTCACCCTTGCAACAGCAAAGGCCGAGGCAAGTCTAGTCAAGATCGACAGACAGTACGATCAGGCCCTGCCGTTGATTTCGGTCGATCCCAAGCTGCTCCAACAGTTGTTTTGGAACATCATAGCAAACGCGGTGCAGGCGATGAGTACAGCGGGGACCCTCACGATCAAGACATGGTGTTCCAATGGATCCGTGCATGGCCGATATGAAACGGTTCACATCGCAATAAAGGACACGGGGAAGGGGATACCCCCGTCCGAGCTCGACAAGATCTTCAAGCCCTTTCATTCGACAAAGCACAAAGGGACAGGTCTCGGACTCGCAGTATCAAAACAGATTGTCGAACAGCACCACGGATCAATAACAGTCGAAAGCTTGGCCGACCAAGGAACGACTGTCAGTATTGCACTCCCCATTCACCATCCTAAGGCGGGCTAGCCATGCGGGCTGAATCCATCCTTATCGTTGACGATGAGCCGTTGATCCGCTGGTCCTTGAAGCAGGAACTGGCAAAAGAATCCTATCCAACCCTCGAAGCTACCACCCTCGCAGAGGCGCTCCAACAAGCCGCGGACCGCGACCCGGATTTGATCCTCCTGGATCAGCGTTTACCGGACGGAACAGGCATAGAAGTTCTCAGGCAACTAAGGGAGATCAACTATGCTTCCCCCGTCATTCTCCTGACGGCATATGATCGTTCCGATATTGCGGTCCAGGCCATGAAACTCGGGGCCTACGATTATCTCACCAAGCCCGTAAACAACGACGAACTGAAGCTCTTGATCCAAAAGGCACTTGAGGAATCGAAGGTGAGAAGGCAACTGGCGCGGTTTGTGCTTGCGGAGGATCAGAATGTGGGCAGCAAGATTGTCGGGGTCTCCCCCGCAATAAAGACCGTCCATGACTTTATCAAGAAGGTCTCACAGAGCAACACGACCACCGTACTTATTACGGGGGAAAGCGGAACGGGAAAAGAACTGATAGCGCGAGCGATCCACTGCCTTGGCGTCCGAAAGAACATGCCCTTTATGGCCATCAATTGTTCCGCAATCCCTGAACATCTCATAGAAAGTGAACTCTTCGGACACGAAAAAGGCGCGTTCACGGACGCACGGTCGCAACACAAGGGGATTTTTGAACTGTCAAACGGCGGCACGGTCTTTCTGGACGAGATCGGCGATATGATCCCCTCGCTCCAGGTCGCGTTGCTACGAGTCATCGAGGAGAAGACCTTTCGCAGGGTCGGTGGTTCCATTGATATCTCAGTCGACGTTCGCATCATTGCCGCAACGAATCAGCAGCTCGAGCAGCGGCTGGCCGCCGGGATGTTCCGGGAAGATCTTTTCTACCGCCTCAACGTCGCCTCAATCGAAGTGCCTCCCTTGCGCCAGAGGGGCGAGGATGTCACCCTGTTGGCGGAACATTTCCTCCAGCAACACAATGTCACATTCAACAAGAGATTCAGGGGGCTTTCAGAGCCAACAAGACAATTGTTTCTCCACTATAGCTGGCCGGGCAACGTGCGCGAACTGAAGAACGTCCTCGAGCGGGCCATCCTGTTATATGATGAAGAGTACGTGCAACCTCGTCACGTTCAGCTCGGTTCATTAAACGGTGGAAGCCGTAAGGACGTGTCCCCCTCTTCGGATTTTCATCACGGTCATGGACATCTGCCGGAAGCGCCGGCAACGGAATCGATTTCGCTTTTCGAGCTCGAACGAGAGGCGATCATCAATGCTCTGAGCAGATCCAACAGCAATCAGTCAAAGGCGGCGAGGCTTTTGAAGGTCAGCAGGGACAAGCTTCGATATCGGATGAAGAAGCATGGGCTCAGTTAGCCCATTTGGGTGAAATGACTCAGAAAGTCCCGATTAATCCGCAGAAGAACCAGGCGCAACCGTCATAACTCATGAGTGAAGAACAGATCCTTCCTCTGGCATTGTTTTTGTCGCCTTGGCCGTCAGTATGCGCGTACTTCTTGTCGATGATGATCCCCTTATTCTCTGGTCCCTTCACCAATCACTCGCCGCAGCCGGTCATGAGGTGTTCCAGGCCGGAACCGGCAATGAGGCCCTCACCCTTCTTCATGCAAACAGGTTTGACCTCGTTCTCACCGATTTGAAACTCCCCGGCGAGGATGGATTTAAAGTCGTTGAGGCATCTCGCACATTGTCTCCGGGCATCCCTATCATCATGATGAGCGCGCATGGAAAGGGAGACCTTCAGGAGAAAATCAGGACGTACGGGATCCGCTTCATTGACAAACCCTTTAACGTGAACGAAGTCGTCCGCCTGGTAGAGAATCTGTTTCAGTCGCGGAAGACCTGAGGCTTGCCCCGCAGGTTCAGAGAGTCGATCACGTCATAACGACCCCCGCCTGTTGTCTTTCAAACATCACAACAACGTTATGTGAAGTGGAGCAGAGGAACTGCCCGCATAAAGACCGAGCAAGACTCCGACCAAGGACGTGCTTGAATAAAAGAAATGAGAGAATAACAAATTGACGGAATTTCGAACGCCGCAAGATTTAGTATTTGCATTGTTGCTTTCTCTTTGTATCTTTCAATCAGGTGTAAGCTGTGACTTTGAGTCGTTCGTTCAATCAGACAAAAGGAGATACACATGAGAAAAATACTTCACGGCTTCCTGATGGGCGGAATCGTCCTTCTTGCAGCTGAGGGTCTCTATGCTCAGAACCAATACGTGGGAGTCAAAATGTGCTCCCCGTGCCATAAGACGGACAAGCAGGGAAAACAGTTTGACGTCTGGCAGAAAAGCAGGCATTCCGGGGCCTACAAGACCCTGACGACGCCCAAGGCGAATGAGATCGCCAAGGCAAAGGGATTCTCAACGGCTGCGGCCGAGACAAAAGAATGCCTCGAATGCCATTCCGTGACCGGCGATGCGAAACTGTTTGCCAAGACCTTCGACGTGAAAGACGGCGTTCAATGCGAGAAGTGCCACAATGCCGGCTCTGCATACAAGACTCTCACGATCATGAAGGACAAGGCAAAATCAGTAGCGGCAGGGTTACACGAATTCAAGGATGAAGCCGCAATTGAAGCCTTCTGCAAAACCTGTCACAACGAGAAGAGCCCCACGTTCAAGGAATTCAAGTTCAAAGAGCAGTGGGATTCGATCAAACACCCTGTTCCAAAGGGTTGATCTTGTCCTAACTAATTCGTAGAATAATTCAACGGCGCTTCCGAGGGAGGCGCCGTTTGTATTTTAGGCCGGAATTGACCATTATTGGGGGAATAACATTCCTAATATTGAAAAATTCAACAGTCCCTTGTTTCTTAAGTCTGGTAATATCGGCACATTTTCACGCCGCGACTCTTCATATTCCGCCCATTTTGAGCTACGGCTGAACTCCCAAATTGGCATGGGTTTTGAGCGGTTTGGCGCAGCCATCTCGCCACCAACTAGTAATCACTATGAAAATTACAGCCGCCTTCCTTGTTTTCCTCGCAGTGGTTACGGCATCTGCGAACGCCCAGGTTCTTCAGGGACGCCTCGTGACATCGGCTTTCGCCTGGCAAATGCATGACACGGTCGGAGTTTCATCCAGTCATCTCTACGGATACCAAACCGTTCAGCTCTCCCTGATCAAAGGCGATTACACGTTGTCGACGTACCTCCAGGGGTGGAATGATTTCTCCGGGCCTGTGAAAAACAACGGGACCATCCGCCTCTACAATCTCTACTTCAACTGGCGCAACATTGCCGACCTCGGCGAACTGACCCTTGGACGCCAGACAATTTTCGCGGGCGCCGGCACCGGAACGATCGACGGAATCAAAGCGACGGGCAGGTTCCTCCAGAATAAGATCAAGGTTATCGGATACGCTGGACCGCTCGCACCTCCGGCGTTGGGCGCACAATCCACCGAAGGGATCTGGGATAACGCATTGTACGGCGGACAGGTTGTGGTTGCTCCCGTCGATTTCGCACAGGCATCGGTCAGCTATTCCAGAAAACAGATCCAGCCAGAAGCCTACAGCGCACTTCGCCGCGATTCCCTCTTCAATCCCTACCTGGTCGAGATCAGGCCCTCTGCAAGTGTCGAAGAATATCTGAGCGGGGACGTGAGCGCCGAGTACGATATGGTCTACGGCTATCTCCGCTATGACCATGATCTCAAACTGGAAAAGATGGC
>DATDRF010000141.1:0-5180 GCA_035291905.1 Bacteroidota bacterium | reverse complement strand
TCCATTTCCGATCGCCGCGAAATACAGGGAGGAGCCAATCAAGAGCCTTCAGGAGCGACCTCCCGTCGCTTGTTTCGTACTTCCAAAGATCTACGCCGGCCCGATCTCCCAGGCTTGCCAGAAGAAAGTGTGCTTCAAGGTTGAAGAGTGAATAATCCCAGGATACCGTTCTGGCAAGTTCCTCCGGCTGCGAACCATCGGGTTCAATCTGGGCAGCAATGCGCTTTTCCTTTGCCCGATTGAGGATCTCCCTGGCATCCTCATTCTTGCCCAGAAACAGCGCGATCGAGACCGCCTGATCATCGTACCATGTTCCATGATTATTCCGGGCATCCTCTTCATCTTTTCCGTTCTTGCTGTTGCGCAGCCAATCATAGTATTCCGAAAACCATCTCCGCAATCTTGCCGTTTCGTCGGAGTTCATCTCGGGTGAAGAGGCAAGGATGGTGACAATATCCGTCAACGAGGAAAATCTCCGCCCATCGATGATCCCCACACCGCGTCCCGCGCTTCGCCCCGGAATGCCCTGTGCGAAGTTCATGTTGGGATTCATGCGGGTACTGTCATCGAGAAACCACACTTTGAGAAACTCGACCGCTTTCTTCGCGTAAGCGGCTTCGCCGCTCAAGACATAGGAGAGAGTGAGAACCTGAACCTGGTGAATGGTCTCATTCAGAAGCGTATGATCCGGCATGCGCTCGATCTCGGGATTCGTTTCTCCATCGCGCCGGATGTAGGGCAGGCCGTCGGGTTTTGACGGATCCGCCCACCAGTACCGTCCCTGACTCATGTAATCGCGCTTGTCGCCGCTCGGCGGGATCGCCTCTTTTGTCGTGATGGATTTCGGGACAGCCTTGAGTGCTTTCTTCCCCCGCTTCAACAACGCATCTGCAAATCGTCCTGCTTCCCTGTCTCCCGATTTCAGCGCTTCACGAACTCGGGTCAACTCGTCAACACTGTAGTGAATGACAGACTGTGATCTCGCACTGACGGACAGTGCGGAACACAACACCAGCGTTGTCAGAATATGTTTGCCATGAATCATGTTACTTGAGAAGGATACCTTTCATCCTTTGTACATTCGACCCGCTCCTCAACTCAAAAATGTAGACACCGGATGCTGCGACTCCTCCCTGTTCATCCCTTCCATCCCACATTCGTTCATAAACGCCGGGTCCTGCCTCTCCATCAAACAGGAGACGCACTCTTTGCCCGAGTGTGTTGTAGACCGTCAGGCCCGTATGTGCCGCACCGGTAATGGTGAACCGAAGCTTCGTCGAGGGATTGAAGGGATTCGGATAATTCGCTTCAAGCCCAAACCTCGACGGCATTTCCGGAGTGCCCTCCTTATTAGTTGTGGCATCTGCGTGGAGCCGGAGAAGTCCGCCGCCAGTCAATGAGAATGTGACACCACCGTCGGAATTTGTTGCAAACGAAACGGGATCCCCGTTAAGCTCCACTGCCTCGACTGTATCCGAGGTCCAGAGATGGCGAAGAGTCACTATCGTCGGTTGTGCCACTTGTTCGAAGTGAAGATCATGAAATCCCGGGACTGAAAGATCTGCCGCTAACGTCACGGGGTGTTCGCTCTCAAGCACTCTTCTTCCGTTCCAATCGAAATGAGTCGCCTCATTGACGAACCAACGGTTGAGCGACGTGCCGGAATGATGGGTCCAGACAAGAATTCCGTCGCTGTTCAGTTGTCCCATCGCGAGATCACCGGCTCTTTTCTGTAGCACGAACTGAGACGTATCCGTCACGCCGTCGACCGAGAACGCCAGAGCGTTTTGAGTACTCCTGTCGGTGACTGAGGGAAATAGCGAGGTCGAAGAGCCGGGAACGAGAGCATGCATGAACATGACACTGTCGCCGGATTGTGCCGCCTCAACCCATGACTGCGCAACCTGATCCTTGAAAAGGCTCGTGTAGCCGCTCTTTATCACAAAAACAGGGGATTTCGAGCCCAGGACAAACGAATGAAGCCGGGCGGCCGGTCCATACGTGTCGGCTCCAACGGTCCATGTCAGTCTGTTCCCCAACGTGTCCAGTGTCCCGCGCCCGTGGACATTCAATCGATAGGTCGCGCTGCTGAGGCCTGTTCCGATATCATAGACGATCCAGTATTCTCTCCCCGGAAAAAGAATCCCTCTGCGAACTTCGCCTGCAACGGTCTTTGCTTTCTTCTCGGCGAAGTCTGCAACCGACGACCGGACAAAATGGAGATCCGTCGGGCGGACGTTCGGTGACCAGTCCTGCGGACCCGTGCCGTTCACGGTGACGACATTATGAGATTCGTTTGAGATGTACCACGACCGCAGCGGATCGGAAAATCCGCTCGCACCATAACCGCCGTCGGTCGCCAGGATTGTCCCCTGATACTCAAGAACGTAGCTCAGAAGGTCGGGATGCTGGTGATTGTCCGACTCAGCCACCCCGTGGAAGAGAAGGTATCGTTCCACCGGCTGGGCAAACGAAGAATTACCGCGGAACACCACCTGGCCGTTGTGCATCTGAATGGTCGGCGGAAACTCAGGCATCACTTGAGGGATGGACGGATCAAACGTGATGAACTCATCAATATCCCAGGTCACATCATTGGTAGCCCCGGTGTAGCTCGTCGTCGGGAATGACGTGTTGAACCAGTTCCACTGAAGAATCCCGGCCAGCGGCTCTGTGGGGTGCAGGTCAGTTTGAGCCGACAGATACATCGCCGCACCCATGTGTGTCGGGTAGGGCTTGACGTAGCCGTCCTCGATATTGGGCATCCACCCTTTGCTGCTCCGCACTTTGACGGGATATTCGAACATCGGTTGATATGCCGGGAAAAGGTCAACGCCCGAGACGTTCCAATAATGCCACATGAATGGGAGAGCATTCACAAGGCTGTAGACATTATAATGTGAGCCTTCCCGGTTGAGCCCGTCGGAGCTGAACATGTACTTTGTCACCGTGTTTTGCTGCGTCAACGCAAATTGCAGCCACCCGGCCGCACGACTGTCCGCGGAAAACGTCAACGCGGCGGTTCCGACTGCATACGCGGGTTTCGACCGGTGGTTGTGCGGGCGCGGTGCATAACGGACGCTGTCGACCATGTGGTTTCGAAGCAGCGCGGTCTCCCACAGCAGCTTCGCGCGAATCGTTGAATCCTGATCATCTGTCAATTGGTCTCGGACCCAGTCATAAGCGACGCAGTAGTTCTGCAGCCATGTCGCCCTGTAGATCTCATCGTAGGTGTCGCCGAAGTTCACGCTGCTCGCAGTTCTCGGAACATTGTCAAAGGCAACGAGGAGTGCTTCAATCGCCTTGTTTCTTGCTGTCGTATCTCCGTTCATGATCCATCCGAACGCGCAGTATTTCGCCATCCGGGGGCGATGACTGGTTGTCTGGCTTGAAGCGGTTCTTGTTTTGTATGTGTTCACGTTCGACGTGATCGTGTTCCATATCGTTGAACCGTAGGCACTGATATCCTTCTTACTCTTGATCGCAGCAACTCCATCGGCGGTGAACCACAGTGTCGGATGCACTTCTGCTCCGGGCAGGACAGGCGTCGTCGAGACCGTGAATCCGTCATACCCGTCATAGATGCTTTGGGCGGATCCCGGCAGGACCAACCCTGAAAGAACGATCACCACGCCGACACAAGAACGAAAAACTCGCGCTTTCACAATTTCTTCAACTCCACTCTTCTAATCTGCCGTCCAAAGAAAAACACCGCTCCCACTCCGACAGGAACGAGGGAAGCACCCATCAGAAACACAGGCATGTAACTTACTTCGCTGATTGCAGGAATCAGCCACGTGCTGAAGACCAGTACGCCGAACACAGCGCTCATTCCCCCCATGCCCGCCAGAGAGCCCACGGACTTACCCGAGAAGAGGTCACTCGGCAGGGTTTGGATGTTATTGATCATCACCTGGAATCCGCAAAGAACCACAGCAATGATGAGAACCGCTGCAAGGGGCGAGTCGGCAAAAGCCGCGAAGATGAACGCCGGAAACGTCAGGAGGCTGCCTGCCACGATCGCCCATTTGCGGGCCTTGTTGGCACTCCATCCTTTTCCAATCATGTGTCCGGACCACCAGCCTCCGACGAGGCTCCCGATTGCGGCACCAAGGTAGGGGACCCATGCGAACAGCCCGATATCCTTTATCTCAAATCCGAACTCCTCCGCCAGGTAGATCGGAAGCCAATTGACGAAGAGCCACCAGATTGGATCCAGGAAGAATCTCGAGACAATCACGGACCAGCTCTCTTTGTATGTGAGAAGCTCACCCCAGGTCGGCACCCGGGTTTCCGCAACCACCGTCGCCGGTTTCTGTCCGGTGAGGATGTATTGCCTTTCTTCCGTGCTTATCCATGGGTGTTCCCCCGGATCGGAACGATTGATGATCCACCACGGGATAATCCAAAGGAAGCCCAACGCCGCAACAATGAGGAAGGTTGCCTGCCATCCGAACGTGAGGTAAAGAAGGGCAATAAGAGGAGCCGAGATTACGGCACCGAGTGAAGCCCCGGCGTTGAAGATGCCCTGTGCGAATGCCCTTTCCTTGATGGGGAACCACTCCGCACTGGCCTTTGTGGCGCCGGGCCAGTTGCCCGCCTCGCTAAGGCCCAGAAGGCCTCTGAAGGCCGAGAAACTCATTATCCCTCGCGAGACACTGTGAAGAGCACAAGCAGTTGACCAGACGGCAATGGAGGCGACAAAGCCGATTCGCGTCCCTATCCAATCAAGGAACTTCCCCGAGAGTGCCTGTCCGAAGGCGTAGGCAATCATGAAGGCCGAGACGATCGTCGCGTACTGGTCTTTCGTCAGGTCCAGATCTTTGGAGATATCGGGCCACATGACGGCCAGGGATGTGCGGTCGATATAATTGATGACCGTTGCCGCCCCGATGAGGCCGATAATCCACCAGCGAAGCCCCTTCAATGTCCTGGTAGTGCTCATTTCGTCTGGAATCTCCGAACTAGTGCGGTGAGTGTGCGCCTCTTGTCATCATTTCTTCTTGAGAAAATCTTCTCTCATCGGGGCGAAGACGTCGACGAGAGTCGAATCTTCGAGGGCCACCACTCCATGCTCGATGTTGGGAGGAATGAAGTAGCAGTCGCCGGACCGAAGGATGCGTTTCGCTCCGCCAATCTGGACTTCAAACGATCCTTTCTCGACATACGTGACCTGCGTG
>DATDRF010000140.1:0-11407 GCA_035291905.1 Bacteroidota bacterium | reverse complement strand
CCTCCTGGATCTCAACATGGCTGTTCAAGGCCGTCACCAACTCCGAGTAGGCACTTAATCGCGTGTAGTTGTTCCCCAGCATGACCGACATGCGGTTGAAGTCGCCGGCCAGTTCGCCAAGCTCGTCGGCGCGATGGAGCTTGATCTCCTCGAACTTCCCCTCCATGATCTTCTGTGTTCCCTCTTTCAGGAGGCGGACGGGGTTCGTGATCGATCCTGTCAGCACGAAACCCAGTGCGACTGCGAAAACGACGATGACAATATTGATGATGCCTATGAAATTGGCTGTGGTGCTGCTTAGAATCTTGGCATCCTCGACGCTTTGAGACTGACGTACCGTCACTTGCTGCCGCACCACCCGGAGGATGGTTTTTGCGTTCGAGAGAAGCTGTGCTTCGTTCTCAATACGGCACAGGGCTGTAAAATCTCTCTCGAAACTCGCATTTTTGAGCCGATTCTCGCCAAGGAGTACCTTCTTGTCGCCGGTATTCGACACCCATTGAGCGAAGTCCTCACCGACGATTCTTACCTGGCCTGCCAAGAGCGTATCGGGGAGATTCTCCCGTGCGACAGCAATGACCCTTCCGGCCTCCCGCGCGAGGGAATGATAGAGTGCGAGGGCGGTTTCACTGCCATTGAGGGCATATTCATTCACTGCGTCGGGAGCATCATTGAGGATCACGCTGAGCCGCTGGATGCCGTTCAACGCCGGAATGGCGGCCGACGCTTCCGAGTTGTTGTCCTCGATGCGCGTAAGGAGGTTGAGCGTCAGAATGGTCATCGTCATGAGGATCACCAACAGAATTGCGAAAGTCGCAAAGACCTTCCAGTAGAGTTTTGACTTAAACATATTGTTTCCCTTTGTCGACAACCCGATTCAAGAGATTATACCGTTGCCTGAGCCTTCATGTATTTCTGAACCAGCGCCACAAGTTCTTCCGGGTCCATGGGCTTCGTAAAATGTTCTACGCAACCCATTTCGCGCGTCCTGGCCCAATCTTCCTGCTTTGCCTGTGCGGTGAACGCAATCACCGGGATCTCTTTTGTTTTCTCGTCACCTTTCAGAAGTGAAATGGCGCTCCAGCCATCCATCACCGGCATTTGCATGTCCATCAGGATGAGGCTGGGATTGCATTCTTTGGCTAGCCTCACGGCTTCTTCACCATTCTCTGCGACCACGAGTTTCACATCCAATTTGCTCTTCATGAGAACAAACTGAACAAGATCCCTGTTGTCTTCATCGTCTTCTGCCAGCAAAATCACTTTGCTCATTCCAACTTCCTTTCTTCCATTTCCAATTCTCAAAGCGATGACAGATACTGCCTGAACGCCGCGAGTTTCTCATTCATGACCTGGTTCAGCTTTTCCATTTCGATCGGTTTCTCAACGTATCCTTCTGTCGACCGCAGCTCAGAAGACCTAAGTTGCGTGACATCGCCTGACTGGCACAGCATGATGAAAGGAACGTAGCTGAACTTGGAACTTGCGCGGAGAACATGAAGAAACTTGATGCCGCTCAGCGCGCCTCCTGCAAATTCCATATCACACAGGACGTAGTGCGGATTGATTTTTTCGATCTTCTCGAGAGCGTTTTCGGGGGACACCGCGTTCACCACTGCGTACCCCATCGACTTAAGCCGCTGACCCAGCTCTGCGGCGATCTTCTCCTCGCCCGTAACGAGGAGGATTGTTCCTTTGTACTGATCCGCAACGAGGTCCATCAGGAACTTCGATTCGTACTCCAGATATTCAGCAATAGTCACCTTGTAGACATCGCGCAGCCATTCAAGCGTTCTTGAGGAATTCCGAAGGAGTTTGTGTTTCGCCACCACCTCCTTCACTGCGCGGCTGTACATGTCGAGCTTCACCTCCCTGGTGATTGTCTGTTCGACGTCTTCCGTTATCCCGAGGGACATCGCCATTTCATGCAGGGCTGACACTTCGGAATCTTTCGGTACTCCGTTCACCCACGCCTTCGCGAGGGCCGACCGCAGCTGCTTGATCGCTCCCTTGATTTGCTGCTGGTTCATCTCCTCCCGCACTTTCCTCTCCTGGTCGAGTGCCTTCGTGAGCATTTCGATCTGGCGGCGCATTTCATCGAGCTTGACATCAATATCGCCCTTGGGGGCGGTAGCGGAATGGTGCGAGGAGACCTGTTCCAGCATATCGGCAATTGCCGGCGCCGAAGGGTTTTTTTGCGCTTCGGGTTTGGAGCGTGCCGACAACATCTCCGCAATCAATGGACGAGCCGCGTCAATCAACGACCCCGGCTTCCGGGGGAGAGGCGGTTGCGGTTTTGCTGCCGGCGGTTGCTTGTCCGTCTCCTCGGGCTTCTTCGGTTGCTGCAGGAGCACCTGTTTTGCCGCCTCAGCTTTTTGCCTTTCTTCCTCCGCCTTCTTTCTTGCCTCCTCCTCAGCCTTCCTCTTATCCCCTTCCGCCTTCTTCCTTCCTTCTTCCTCGGCTTTCTTCTTCTCCACTTCCGCTTTCTTTCTTGCCTCTTCCTCTGCTTTCTTCTTGTGCTCCTCCTCTTTCCTCCTGGCCTCTTCTTCCGCCTTCCTTTGTGACTCTGCTTCCCTTTGCTTTTTCGCCTCTTCCTCTTTCTTCCTCGCCTCCTCTTCCTCCGCCCTTCTTGCCATCTCTTCTCTTTGTCTCTTTACCTCCTCCTCGGCTCTCTTTTCCGCCTCTTCCGCGTCCTTCTTGTGGGCCTCTTTCTTCTTGACCTGTTCTTCAAAATAGGTTATGCGATCAAGGAAGGCATATGCATAGGGATTCGACGGATCGAGCTTCTGCGCTTTGCCCACC
The DNA here is from genome assembly GCA_035291905.1 of Bacteroidota bacterium. Lineage (GTDB taxonomy): Bacteria > Bacteroidota > Ignavibacteria > UBA10030 > UBA10030 > JACPLA01. The sequence goes on along the minus strand of DATDRF010000140.1, from coordinate 8,605 downwards.
TCCGCGCGGGCTTTCACAAAGTCGCCGTCCTTGAGGAACTTGTCCGCAAGCATGAGACACTGACGCGCCTGGTCCTTGTCCTTCTGGGCGACAGGACGAGGTGCAGTACGGGCGGTATTTAAGGCTTTGGGGTTCAAACCGGACAGACTACGCCTTTTGAAAAAAAAATCGGGAGGGTCAAGAGGAGTTTACGCTGACTCAGGTGACATATGGTGCTCGGCATCAGCGCCTTCCTGTTGCGTGAAGATCCGGTCCCCCTCAGTTATGACAACTGGGGGCGTGGAGAGCTCACAAACGGGAGGTCGCGGTCTCTCTCCATCATCAACTCAGATCAAAGGCAGGGGCATTGATTCTCGCCGCTTTGAGCATCCGTTGCACGGATGCGTGCCGAAAAGAGCCGCCTGAATTTACACTGAATCCCAAAATAGCCATGAATGGACAGAAAGTCAAGCAGCCGGTTTGACTTAACCTGTTGAAACTTTTCGATTTAGCCGAATCTCGTAAGGCGATTCTTGGAAAATCTCAGAGTCAGATCCTTTCCCAAGTACTTGAGAACCGGAATGGGTATTGAAATGAGGATTCTTATGCAAGGGCGTTGAAAGCCTGAGGCATCCCGGGGGATGACACATCACTGCTTCACGGGCAATGAAGAAAGCTTGTAGGCAATTCTGATTCCATCCACGATGAAGATGAGCGAATCGGCACCCGAAAATTCTCCCTGGACCGTCTTGTTCCTGAGATCGAACAGGTCGGTGTAGGCGGTCAGAACTGCGCCATCGCGTGTCGGCTCGACCTTTGTAGGAACTGCGTCGGCACCCTTACGAAGCTGCTTCTGTTGCATTGGCAAGAGATTTTCCGGCAGCTGCTGCAACAGGTATTTCCCCTGCTGGGCAGCGATGAGACTCTGCTGAGCCTCCCCCTTCTTGGCAGGCGCGGGGACGGCAGCTTCTTCCCGAGCAACGACACGGCCGCCCTTGTCTCTCGAACGGATGTCAATAAAGGTCCCATCCACCCAGAGCCCTTCTTGAATCCCTGCGTGGTCTGCCTCTTTAGCGTCGGCTGCGCGTACGGGCTGTTCGGGCAATGCCTGCGCCTCTTTTTCCTCCTTCGCCATATCCTCCAACCGCATTTCCGTCTTTGCTCCCTCGGTTGTTATCTTCCCGGCCGGCGTTTCACCGCCGGTGCCTTCCGCCGGTTTCTGTCTTTTCTCGGCAATCCCTGCGCCCTGTTCCGCAGCCGGTGAAGGAGGACCCTGCACCTGTTTCTCTCCGGCCAATTGTTCTTCGGATTGAATCAGATCCGGCTCTCGCCACCAGTTGCCGTAGATTCCCAGTCCGACAATAACAAGCACAATGGCCGCTGCGCTTAAGACATGAGGCCACGGAACGGTACGGGACGGCGTGTGTTCCAGTTTTTCCCTCAGCCGGACCCTCAGTTGATCGCGGCCGTATGCTCTGACCGATCTTACAAAATCCCGTTCCGCTTCCACGGCGTGAAGGCATTGGGGACACGTCCTGAGATGTTCATTCAGAACATTCATATGATCCGGGGAGATCTTTCCCAGAACAAATTGCTCGAGGATCGCCGGATCTTCCGTCCAATGAAGTGAAGTGTTATTCATAATCGATGAGCTTTCGGAGATGAGTCTCCAGGCTCTTTCTGCATTGATATTTCTTTGACTTGGCTGTTTCGGCATTCGCAAGTCCGAGGTCTGCGGCAATTTCCTCCATGGACTTCTCTTCCCAATAGAACATGAGGAGAACCTTTCGGCACAATTCAGAGATACGCGACATTGCCTTGCGCATGGCATCAACCTGCTCTTCACGGATGAGTCCGTCCAGCAAGGACTCCTCTCCGGCCGGGGGATCGAATTCATCGGCCATGGGAGTTTCCCGCCGCCGGCGTGCAAGACGCCGGGCCCAGAGGTTCTTGATTACGCCCATCAGGAACGTGCTGAGTTTTGACCGGGCCTCGAACGAACCGGCTCTTACTTTTTCCCAGAGGATCACCACCGCCTCTTGAAGAACTTCTTCCGCATCGGTTTCAGTGCCGCTATTCCGTTTGATGTAGGTGACGGCCATCGTTCTTGTCTCTTCAAACAACATGACGAGACCCTCTTCGTTACCATTCCTGATGAGGTGGAGAATTTTCGATTCTCTGTTGAAGAACTGGATCGAAGGACTCATTTACCTTTCGGAGGTTAATGACATAAACGGGCAAAAGGTGAAGGAACTAGCCTGAAACCAGCTGAATTTACAAAGTTCCCCATCATATATCAATCAAAGGAGGGTATTAGTATGAAACAACTCACTGTTCTGTTTCTTTTGGCCGGACTCGTCGGGGCCGGCGGCTGCCTCAAAGCTCATGAGCAGGGCGGGGACAAGTCGATCGGCTTCTCCGGCAAGGTCAATATCCCTGTTATTTCCCAGCGGGGCGATAAGGTTTTTCTCCAGCTCCTCATTCGGACTCCGAGAACGGAAAGACCCCATCGGAAACCGTTGAACGTGGCGGTAGTCCTCGACCGCAGCGGATCGATGGGTGACGAACGAAAGATCGAGTTCGCCAAATCGGCCCTGACCTCTCTCATTCACCAATTGTCGGACAGAGATATCCTTTCGGTTGTCATTTATGACGACGTTGTCGAAGTGCTCCGCCCGGCGGGAAAGATGCGCGATAAACGCGAGCTCCTCCGTCACCTGGAGAACGTGTATCCAAGAGGTTCAACGAATCTTGGAGGCGGCATGTTGGAGGGATACAGGCAGGTGGAGCGGTTTGCGAACAAGGAATACACCAACCGTGTTATTCTTCTTTCCGATGGCCTGGCAAACGAGGGAATCACCGATCCGCACAGGCTGAACACGATCGCGCGAAAGAACAAGACCCACGCGATTTCCCTCACGACGATGGGCGTCGGCCTCGATTACAATGAAAACCTCATGGTCGGACTTGCCGAGCACGGAGGCGGGAACTACTACTTCATAGAACATCCCCGGTCCATTGCCCATATTCTGAACAGGGAATTTGAGGCTCTTTCAAGCATTCTTGCCCAAAACGCCACGATCGAGCTCAAACTCGGCAAGGGAGTTCGGCTGATCGACGTCATTGGCTACGAATGGAATCAGGAAGGAGAGCAATGCAAGATCTCCCTGGGTGATATCCCGTCGGACGTGACAAACGAAATGACGGTCGAGCTTCAGGTTCCGCCCGGTACCGGGACTCTCTCACTGGCCTCGGGGACACTGGCATACGAAAGCGACAAGATCTCCGCAAGCGAGCAGCCTTCCTTTGAGACTACGATTGCCTACACAGACAGGCAGGAAGAAATAGAGGAGAACCGCAATATGGAGATTCAGGCCAAGGCTGATGTCGCGGTCTCGACAAAGCAGGTTGAAGAGGCGATGGAATTGCTCGACGCGGGAAAGGGCGAAGAGGCTGAACGGACCCTTTCTGCCGCAAAGCAGACTCTCCTTTCATCTCCGGCCGCCGCGGCCGCCGGCGCCGGGAGCCACATCAACGACCAGGCAGAGCAGATCGGGTCGTTCCAATCGCTCCTGAAGGACAGCACTGACACGCGGAAAGCCAAGAAATCGATCCAGTATCAGAATTACAAGACACAGAAGAACAAAGAATAGCCGAATCTCATCGATTTCGCGCCGATTGCCCCGCGCAGGGGCAATCGGTTTTTTTTGCCGCTTGGGATACATCGAGGGGATCAACCCTGCTTCTCACGTACGCCCGGGATGGTGGCCTTTGCCATCAGGCCCGAGGCGCCTGCACTCGAGAGCTGCAGGGAACCGCCGTGGATCTCGGCCAGCCGTCTCGCGACAACGAGCCCCCACCCAAAGTAACGATCGTCGTGAAAGCGTGCACGAAGGATGGAAAAGGAATAAATATCTTCTATCAGTGCCGACGTCATACCCCGGCCAAAGTCCGTCACGATCAGCGTGAACGTTCCGTCCGCAAACCCTCCCGAGACCTGAACCTTCTGCCCTTTGCTCGAGAATTTGAAGGCATTGTCGACCAATTCATGCACGATCTTTGTAAGATACTCCGCGGAACATGATACAGTACCGGGGGCAATGACAATCACCAGATCTTCGGACCGTTCGTAGTGATTGGCAATCTCAGCCGCAACAGATTCGATCGTCGTTCCGGGATCTTTTGTAGAATAGAGCCGCAGGCGCTCGATCTTTTCCTGATCTGAGGAGAGAATTTCGATCTGCGCAAGAACGGAGAAATTCTCGGTCAACTTGAGCGCGCTCTGGGCCGCCTTTTGAATTGCCCGGCCAAGCTCAACGATTTCATTCCGCTTCAGCTCAACGTGTTCCCTACTCAACGATTTCGCGAAACCAAGGATTCCGGCCATTGGCGTCCGTAGGTCCGCGGGCACTCCAATCGTGAGCGATGCGCGTGGGTCTGTCGTCCCCTTTCCATATTTCTTTCTCGTCTCTTCAAGATTTCGGAACCGAATTGCGACAGCTTCCAGGAGCACGGGCACCGCGAAGGGTTTTGTCAAATAGTCATCGGCCCCGAGTTCAAGGGCATGAACCAGTCCCTCCTTGTCGGGTTTACCGGTCATGAGAATGATAGGGATACCTGTGGTTCGCGGGTCCTGGCGGATGCTGACAACGGCCTCGTATCCGTCAACACTGTCCATCAGGACGTCGGAGAGAATCAGATCGGGAATCCTGGATCTTGCGAGTTCAATTCCATCGACCGCGTTTTCGGCCTGGATCACTGCATAACCTTCGGCTTCCAACGCAAACGCAATAGCTTCTCTGAATGCAGCTTCGTTTTCAATGATGAGAATCTTCTTCAACAGTCCTCCGGTAAGGGAATGAAAGAATTTAAGAATCCTTTTGGGAAAAACAAGCGACATCCTGAGGTCGCTTTCTGAGGAGGCACAAAAAGGGGCTAAAACAAAAAATCCCGACCTTTCGATCGGGATTCTTCGCGGGCTGACAAGCGATGCCGCTATTTTTTCTTTCGTATGATAATATCCCCGTTGAAATTCTTGAACAGGAATTCTGCTCCGCCACCGTTGATGGTGCCGCGCATCCCTTTTTCCATCACGACCCTTCTCCTTTTCCCTTTTCCTTCTTCTTCAATCTTTGCAGTGCTCTTTTCCATCACAATGTCAAAGTCCGTGTAGATTTCCCCTCGTTCCGACTTGAGATCGAGGGAGGCTTTGGTATCGGTCGGAAACGTCACTTCAATGGTGCCGTTCAGAGAACTGAACGACATTGATTTGTTGGGCGTTACCGAAACGAAGTCAACCGTCAGTTCCCCGTTCAATGCATGCGCAACAGCCGATCCGGAAATCTTTCGGAGATAGACGGATCCATTGGTATTATTCACTTCAATTTCACCGCTAATCCCTTCGACTTCGATATCACCGTCATTGACGGTGCTCAGCTTGACCGAAGTATTGGTCGGGACCTGAATGCTCAGCACTTTGGCCTGGTTGAGAGACCGATGGCCCGTGCTGACCTTGACCACATTGTCTTCTTCTTCCACTTCAAGTCCTGCAGCCGTATTCGGTATCAATCGCAATCCCGCTCTCGATCTGCCGGAATTCCCGCGTTCCTCGCCCGCCTCTTCCTCGTCCTCATGCCCTTTTGCCCTTTGTTGCTTGGGGCTAAGTTCCACGATAACCTCCTTTCCGCTGTATGCCTTGACGAAGATGCTTCCCGTCAACAAGCCCACTTTCAACATGGCGGGACGGCTAGGGTCACTCAGGGGGATGGAGATCCGTTCGGCTTTTTCCTGCTGACCGAATGCCACAGAAAAGAGCATTCCCAAAACCGTTCCTGCGATGAGTCGCTGCATAGTCATGATCGTTCTCCTTTGTTCACCGACGTTCTGTCGATTCACTTATTGTATTTCTTGATATTGATATTTCCGTTCAAAGTATCGAATGCGAGTTGCGGTCCACCCTCTCCTACCCTTACCGTGTATTCATCTCCAAGCTTGAAAAGTTTCTTGCCCCGTTTTTCCGTCGTTCGCAGTTTTGCCCGATCAGCGGGGACAAAGTCAAAATCAGTATACGCCTTTCCATTGAAGGTTTTCAAAATGATATCTGCTGAGAGGTTCTCGGGGAACGTAACATCGACCCTGCCATTCACCGTGTGGAAAAAGCAGTCGTCCGCGGGATTCTTCTGAAACGTCACCTCGAGCGATCCATTGACCGTTCCCACCCTGCCTGAACCGGCAACATTTGTCATGGTGATGTCACCGTTCACATTTCTGATTTCGAACTCACCTTCCACATCTTTCACTTCAATGTCACCGTCGTTGACCGTCCGCAGGTACAGTCCGGTCGTCCTGGGCACCTTGATTTCAAAATCGAAGGAGACCGCATAGCCGTAGTACCGGTATCCTCTGTCGTTCATTCCACCCCATCTGGATCTCCAGGGAGCATCGACGACGATTTCAATCCGATCGCGGTGCTCTTTGATGTCGAGGGTAACGTCCTCTTTGGCTTCCTGGAGCCTCCTCTCAGAATCGGCCTTTGTCGTTCTGACAGCCGAAAGCTGTACGTCGGTCCCGTCGTATCCAACCACCCGGATGGACCCGTGTGTATTGTCGATGAGAAGCCGAGACGTGGGGCCCGGATCCTGGAATTTCAGTGTCCGTTTGATTTCTTCCCGTTCCTGTTTCTGCAGACAATGAGCCGCAGGGACAAGAATCAGCAGGCAGAGCAGCACTTTCATGGCAATCCTCCTACAATGAGAGCTCTTTCATCCCCTCTTCGATTCGTATCTTCACTGCCGCGTTGATCTTCGGATCCGCAGACATCTTTTGCATCACCTTCGTCGATTGCTTGATCCCCTCTTCCACCATAAGGTCAATCAGTGCAATCTGCACCAGCGGAGAATCCTGGGCAGGCAACGCGTCGACCATCTCACTCTGGACATTGGGATCGCCCACGAATTTGACAAGGGCGTCCACTGCCGCGAGGCGGACGTCGACATTCGAATCATACCTTAATGCGTTCATCAGGGCGGTAAGTATCTGAGGATCGGGCTGGTCGATTTGATTCGTCCAACTCACACCGCGCAACCGTTCGCTCGCCGACTGCTGATTGAGAAGGGAGACCGTCAGCAGGCGGCCCATCATCTGCACTTCGTTTCTGAGAGAGGCCAATTCCGTTTGTTCCTGGCCCGGTGAAGTGAAGCGGATACCTCCGATCAACCCGACGATAAGAAGCACGAGAGCGACGGCCAGCTGCATGACGGGCTCACGCGGCCAGAATTTGCCGACGAGCTCATTGAGAGCGGCAACAAGTCCTCCCGAGACGCTTCGCTGGTGCTTTGCCCCCTCCTGATATGCGTCGAGCATGGCGTAGAAACGTACTCGGGCTTCCTGGCTCGGCACTTCTTCCGGCAGGGTACCGAGTTTTGTCCAGAGCTTGAGCAGGGCATCATATTCTTCCCTGCACTGTGCGCATTCTTCCAGGTGCGAATCGACCTCCGCTTTTTGCATACGGTCGAGTTCGTTCGTGAGATAATCGGGCAGTCTTTCTGTTACATGGTTTTTCATAGGACCGCTTCCTCTGAGAGATTCAAATAAATGTCACGGAGTTCTTTCAATGCGAAATGGACCCGCGCTTTGACTGTGCCCACCGGGCAGTTAAGAATGGTGCTGATTTCTTCGTATTTCATCCCTTGAAACCGGCTCAAGACGAGGACCTCTCTCTTTTCGATCGGGAGCCTTGAAAGCGCCAGATGCAGGAGGCTGTTCTTTTCCATATGCTCAAGCATGTCCGAAGCCGTCGGTTCCGGCGACTTGTTTGATTCCATTGCCTCATGCGGAACGGGATCTTCCTTCCATTTTCTAAAGTGGTCCGCTGCAGCATTTCTTCCCAGTTGATACATCCAGGCCGTGAACGGAGCGTCACCGCGAAACGTGTGACGGTATTTAAGAATCCTGAAAAATACATCCTGAACCAGGTCTTCGCCGACATCCCGCCTGTCGGTGATACGCACGAGGAAATTAAAGAGCTTCCCGTGATGCCTTTCAAAAAGGAGGCCGAGCTTGGCGACGTCGCCGTCCCTGACAAGAATCATTATTTCGTTATCTGTTGGTAAGGTCACTCAGTCTGGCCTGTGTGGGTCCATAGATAAGGACTGACGATTTGCGAAAAGGTTAAAGATAAACAAAAACTGGCGGGAAGAGACTGAAGAATCATTCTCAGAATGTGCAATTCCGGGCAAAAATCGCCATTCGCCCATTCCGATTTCGTTGCACCCTACGGAGAAATTCTACAATTTTGAAGGAGGTATCCTCAGGTGCAAATGCACCTTCTATTCCTCGCCAGGAGAGTTCACATGAAGCTTGTCATCACTCTTGTGTTCCTCGGTTCTTCTGTCTCTGTGTCGCAAAACGCAAGAGAGATCCTTCAAAAAGCGATCGATGTGATGTACGGAAAGAAGACGTACACAGTCATTACGATGACGATCACGAAGCCGACCTGGAACAGGACGGTCTCGATGAAGGCATGGTCCATCGAGCCCGACTATTCGATCGTCTACATCACCGAGCCGGCCCGGGACAAGGGTTCGGTCACTCTGAAGAGGAAGCAGGAAGTATGGAACTGGCTCCC
>DATDRF010000139.1:0-3187 GCA_035291905.1 Bacteroidota bacterium | reverse complement strand
AGCTCCGCAGGAATCTCAGGCTTCAGCGACGATAGTGGAGGAGAATCGACATTGACGATTTCGTAAGAGATGGCCGTCTCATGCACTCCCTTGAACGGGGGCTGACCCGTGAGCATTTCGTAGAGAAGTACTCCAAGGGAGAAGATATCGGACCTGTGATCGGTTTCCTGGCCTTGCACCTGTTCCGGGGACATGTACCCTGCAGTACCAACAGTTGAACCCTCTTTCGTTAGGCGTGATGCGCCGCGAAGCTTGGCGAGGCCAAAGTCCATGATCTGGACACGTCCGTCTTTGCGGATCATGATGTTCTCGGGCTTGATGTCTCTATGCACTATCCCCTTTTCATTAGCGGCGGCAAGACCTTCTGCAATTTGGATTCCGATATCCAAGGCCTGTTTCATCGACAAGGAGGCCTTCTTCTCCTGCAGCATCTGTCCATCCACAAACTCCATGACGATGAAGTTCTTACCTCCCGCTTCTTCTATCCCGTGAATCGTACAGATATTGGGATGGTTCAGTCCTGCGGCAGCTTTAGCTTCTTGGGTAAAGCGTTCCAGGTCCGCCGACCCGACGGAAACATGCTCCGGAAGGAATTTGAGAGCCACGAGGCGGTCGAGTTTGGAGTCCTGGGCTTTATAAACAACGCCCATACCGCCTTCGCCCAATTTCTCCTGGATATTGTAGTGGCTGATTGTGGAACCGATCATAGTGACCTCCCATTCCAGCTCCCGCCAAAAGCTGGCGGGATCCTCAAAACTGCAGCCACTCGTTGGAAAACACTCGTGGGCAGTTTTGGGACTTCACCGAGCTTATCGAGAATCTTATGATGAGAAATTGTCTGACCGATCATAGGCTACGCCTCCGCCAATAAGATGGCGGATCCTCAAAATTCCACCCTCCCCCAGCTTGTCGAGAATTTTGTAATGAGAGATTGTTTGGCCAATCATAAGGATTTTTTCATTTATTCATCGGTTCATTTATTCATTTGTTAATCTCATGTTCACTCCAGGTGCTCAAATGAGTCAATGACGAAATGAGGAGATGAATCAATTGACATTTCTCCTCAATCACCACATGAGTCTCAACGAGCCTATCGGCTCGTTGAGCCGTAGGCCATGAATACATCGTTACACTATTTTCTTAGTTTCTCCGTCCAGTTCACGACAATCGTTACCGGATCGGTCTCTGTAGGCTCTATCAGTCTGTTGATAAGAAAGCGCTTGCCGTCTGCAAACGGCTCATATTCGGCCATGATTGGAGTCCTTGTGAAGAGCTCCCGAATTGCGCCGACCTGTATAGAGGAACCGGCTGAGCGAATCTCAGCTGCCATCGTTTTGTTGTCGCTGCTGACGAAGTAGAGCTCGCGGCCGTCGCGGCGCCACGTTGGGTATTGGCCGCCGGATGCCGAGACCTTCAAGGCGGTTCCGGGACCGGGATATGGCCGGAGATAGACCTCTGCCTGACCCGTTTCATCGGAGTTATACGCTATCCACCGTCCGTCAGGTGAAAATCGCCCACCGCCTTCGTTGTATGCCGATTGAACGAACTCACGAGCCTTCTTCCCATCGTTCAAGGTGAGGATCCAAATGTTCGTGCGCGTTTGCTCGTTGTAACGATCAATACAAAGTGCTGTGCCATCCGGGGACCAATCGGTTGGAGTGACGCGGTCGTTCGATTCAAACATCGGCTCCGCGCCGCTGCTGCCGCTTGCCGGCCTGATGTGAATGCCGGAGCTTTTCTCCGAGTCAACGGTGTAGGCGATCCTCTTCCCGTCTGGACTCCATACAGGATAGACATCCGACGCGAGACCCGAGGTAAACCGCGTGCGACTTCCCCTTGAGAGATCATACATCCAGAGGTTCTGCGTCCGTGATTTCGGTTCAAAAATGCCCAGAATGATCTTTTGCTCATCGGGGGAGATCCGCATCCAGAAGTGTTCGATGATGTCGCCGACAGAGCTCAAGTGTTTCCCTTGTCGGTCGACGATGACCATCCTTGCACCCGCGAGACCCACACCTGTTTGATATGCAAGAATTCCGTTTTGGGAAGCGGAGAACACACCCAGACTGAATCCCGGATCATTGATCACTCCTTCTGCAACAGAGACTGCATCCCCGGTCAGGGAGAGATTGTCCGGATCGAACCGTTGTGCGAGCACAGATGACCCGCGCATGTACAGAAGATATCCGGAGGCAAAGGCCGCGTTGGACGAGGAACTAAGAATCAATGTGCCGGGGGCGCCATCGAGCGAACCGGCCATGATGGCGTCTCCCTCTGCTTCGGCTCCGAATGAAGCGGTTCGGGAGAAGTAGAGAAAATGTTCGCCATCCGGAAGGAATTGCGGCCACCGGTGGCTGGACTCTTTCCGGGAAGAGTCGACCTTCGTTACCGTGACAGGCGAGCCGCCGGAAGAGGAGACCGCGGACAATGGGTTCGTCGGTCCCGCGCTGAATACAATGACGTCTTTTGATCCCCACGATCCGCCCCGCGCGTTGGGCGCATCACAAATCGTAACGGGCGGATTTCCCGCAATATCGACTTTCTTGAGTTTCCCTGTCGTCGGGGAAAAGAAGGCAACCCACTTGCTGTCATAAGACCAGAACGGATAATATGCCCCCTCCGTACCCGGAAGCACTGTAGCGACCCCTGCGTTGAGAGGTCTTAGATAGAGAGCCGTCTTCCCTTCCGGCGTAGCTGAGACAAAGACGAGCATGCGTCCATCGGGAGAGACAATCACGGGACCCGCAAACTGGCCAAAGGAATGAAAATTCGTCCCTTTAGGGGAAGTGACAAGTGCCTGAATTGTCGGAGATTCTCCGTCGGTGGAGCGAAAATACAGAAGACCTGCCAACACACTCATGATGAGAGCAGCGGCTCCAAGAACATAAGTCAAACGGTTGATCGGCCCTGAAACAAGGGAGGTCGATCGGGTCTCGGCACCTATTTGAGGACTTACCATGGGACGCGCGGCAGTTATTCGGCTGGCTCTCTGGCGGCTGGATTCGCGTTTGTATCTCTTCAGGTCGACTGCGACCTGACTTGCGGATTGCGATCGTTCCTTTGGATCCTTCTCCAAACACTCCAGCACGATAGCATCGAGATCCGGGGGAATTTCCGGTTTGATGGCCGACAGCGGAGGAGAATCGACATTGACGATTTCGTAAGAGATGGCCGTCTCATGAACTCC
>DATDRF010000138.1:0-9772 GCA_035291905.1 Bacteroidota bacterium | reverse complement strand
GGCAGTCATGGGCTCAAATCTCAACATGACCAGAACGCCCGACTGCCATTTTGCCGCCGAAGCACGGCATAACGGAACAAAGATGTATGTCTTCTCGCCCGACTTCAGCCAGGTGGCGAAGTATGCCGACCATTGGGTCTCTCTCAACGCGGGACAGGACGGCGCATGGTGGATGGCCGTCAATCATGTTCTTCTCAGTGAATTCCATCACCAGCGGCAGATTCCGTATTTCCTCGACTACACGAAGAAATATACGGATGCGCCGTATCTCGTTGAGCTTCACAAAGAGGACAAAGCGTACTCTGCCGGTCAGCTTCTCCGTGCGAACCGGTTGAAACGCTACGAGAAAATCGAGAACGGCGACTGGAAATTCCTTTTTTGGGACACGAAGTCAGGGCGCCCAAAGATGCCGGCCGGAAGCGTTGGTTTCCGGTGGGGTACTGAAAAGGGAAAGTGGAATCTGGAAATGAAGGACGGCCTTGACGGGTCGGAGATTGATCCCATTCTCACGTTCCTGAACGAAACGAAAGAGACGCTCCCAGTTCGGTTCGACAACTTTGGCGACGCTTCCGTGACGATCAGACACGTGCCGGTCACCTATGTCAAGACACGCGACGGCAAAGAGGTTGCTGTCGCAACGGTGTACGATCTGCTCATGGCTCAATATGGCGTCAACAGAGGCCTCAAGGGCGAATATCCGAAGGACTATGATGACGAGAAGGCGCCCTATACGCCCGCGTGGTCGGAACAATATACGGGGATAGGCCGGAAGGACCTTCTTCAGTTTACACGGGAGTGGGGTACGACTGCTGAGAAGACCAATGGCAAATGCACCGTGATTATCGGTGCCGGGGTCAACCACTGGTATCATGCGAACCTCATGTATCGGGCAGCTATTCATGCTTTAATGTTTTCCGGCTGTATCGGCGTCAACGGCGGAGGGTTGGCGCATTACGTTGGGCAGGAAAAGCTTGCTCCCATGGAGCCGTGGTCGGCCATAGCATTTGCCAAAGACTGGTATCCCCCTTCGCGTTTGCAGAACGCGCCGAGCTGGCACTACGTGAACAGCGACCAGTGGCGATACGAACGCGCTTTCACAGATTATCACACCGTTCCGCAGAACCAGGGGCCCGGCTCCTTCGCGAGCGGCCACACGATGGACGCACAGGTCAGGGCGGTCAGAAACGGATGGCTGCCGTTCTATCCCCAATTCAACAAGAATACGATCGAACTCGTGAAGGAGGCGGAAGCGGCGGGGGCGAAAACGAACGAGGAGATCATCAAGTACGTTGTTGGACAGCTCAAGGATAGGAAGCTTAAGTTTTCGGTGGAGGATCCCGATGCCCCCGAGAATTGGCCGCGCGTGTGGTACATCTGGCGCGGGAACGCGCTGATGTCGAGCAGCAAGGGCCACGAGTACTTCCTCAGACACTATCTCGGTACCCATGACAACGCCATCGCCGATGACCTGGCAAAAGGGACGATCAACGATGTGAAGTGGCACGAGGAAGCTCCCAAAGGAAAGCTCGACCTGATCGTCGACCTCAACTTCCGAATGGACACGTCGGCGCTCTATTCCGACATCATCCTTCCGGCGGCGACGTGGTATGAGAAGTCCGACCTGAACTCAACCGACATGCACAGTTTCATCCATCCCCTCTCGGCCGCCGTTCCACCGTGCTGGGAATCGAAAAGCGACTGGGCCATCTTCCGGTCGCTGGCCAAGAAGTTCTCCGAGTTGGCCGCAAAGCATTTTCCTCAGCCGGTGAGGGAGCTCGTCGCTCTTCCGCTTGCCCATGACACGCCCGCGGAAATTGCCCAGAAGGAGATCAAGGACTGGATCACGGGAGAGGTGGAGCCAATTCCCGGCAAGACCATGCCGTCCTTTGCGGTTGTGACCCGCGACTATAAGAATGTCTACAACCATTTCATTTCGTTCGGCCCGAATGTCCGCGCGAACGGTCTCGGCGCACACGGGACAAAATATTCGGTGGAGGATTTCTACGATGAAGCGGTAGAGAAGGGACCTACCGTTGAAGTCGATGGAAAGAAATTCCCATCGATCAAAGAGGATGAGCAAGTATGCGATACGATCCTCAGGTTTGCAACGGTGACCAACGGCGAGCTGGCGTTCCGTTCTTATAAAAACATGGAGGAAAAGGTGGGACTCCCACTCGCCCAGTTTGCAGAAAAGAACAGGGGAGTGCGTGTCACGTACAAGGAGCTTCAGTCAAGGCCGATGCGCCTGATCAACAGCCCCATGTGGTCCGGACTGCTCGATAACGGGAGGGCATACTCTCCCTTCACATACAACAAAGAGGCCCTTGTTCCATGGCGGACTCTTACCGGACGTCAGCAATTCTATCTTGATCATCCCGGTTATATTGCGTTCGGCGAGCATCTCCCCACCTACAAGCCGAAGCCCACGCCGACACAGTATGCAGACCTGAAGTTCAGCAAGGAAGAGGGGAAGAGCATCATGCTGAACTATCTCACGCCGCACGGAAAGTGGCACATCCATTCGACGTTCGGGGACAACCAGCGGATGACGACGCTCTCCCGCGGCACGGAGCCCTTCTGGATCAACGAGAAGGATGCCGATGAGATCGGAGTTGTCGACAATGACTGGGTGGAGGTGCACAACGACCATGGAGTGGTGGTCACCCGCGCCGCTGTCAGTGCGCGCATTCCCCGCGGAATCTGCATCATCTATCATTCACCCGAAAGAACATACTCGGTTCCCAAATCGCCCCTTCGCGACAACAGAAGGGCCGGCGGGCACAACAGCCTCACGAGAACCCGTCTCAAGCCGAATCTCATGGTTGGTGGATACGGCCAGTTCACGTATCATTTCAACTACTGGGGACCGACGGGATCCAATCGCGACACTCACATACTGGTTCGCAAACTTCCGAAACTGATCTGGTAGGTCTACGACCTCGTAGAGGAGAACTCCGATGAACGTCCGATCTCAGATTTCGATGGTGTTCCATCTCGACAAGTGCATCGGTTGCCATACGTGCAGCATTGCCTGCAAAAACATATGGACCGACCGCAAAGGCGCCGAGTACATGTGGTGGAATAACGTGGAGACGAAACCCGGTACCGGCTATCCGACGCGTTGGGAGGACCAGGAGAAATATCACGGCGGATGGGAGAAGCACAACGGATCGATCCGCCTCAAGTCGACGGGGAAGGGCCGCATCATCACGAACATCTTCCATAATCCCTCCATGCCGACGATGGATGACTACTACGAGCCATGGACATACAAATACGAAGATCTTTTTAATGCTCCGGAAGGGACAGACCAACCGACAGCACGCCCCATTTCGATGGTGACGGGTGAGTACATGAATGTCGAAGCAGGCCCAAACTGGGACGACGATCTGGGCGGATCGCCTGTTTATGCCGAACAGGACAAGAACCTGGATGGGCTGACGGAGGAGCAGCGCGCGCAATTGTTTGCGGTGGAACGGCTGGTCTTTTTCTACTTCCCCCGGATCTGCAATCATTGTCTCAATCCATCATGCGTTGCGGCCTGCCCCTCAGGAGCTCTCTATAAGCGCGGCGAGGACGGAATCGTGCTGATCGACCAAAAACGGTGCCGGGCCTGGAGGGCCTGCGTTGCGGCTTGTCCCTACAAGAAGACCTACTTCAATTGGGCCACGGGAAAGTCGGAAAAATGCATCCTGTGTTTTCCCCGCCTGGAGACCGGACAAGCGCCGGCATGTTTCCACTCGTGTGTCGGGAGGATTCGATACCTCGGCGTTCTGCTGTACGACGCCGACAGACTGGAAGCAGTGGCAAATCTCCCGAACGACGAGCTTGTCGAAGGTCAGCGGTCGCTCATTCTCGATCCGAACAATCCGGAAGTGATCGAAGCCGCACGGAAAAACGGCATTCACGAATCGGTTATTGAATCTGCCCAACGCTCTCCCATCTACAAGTTTGTGAAGGAATGGAAGATCGCTCTGCCCCCCCACATCGAATATCGAACTCTGCCGATGCTTTTCTACGTCCCCCCCATGTCTCCGGTGATGTCAAACCAGCAGGACGGCACGGTGTCGAGTGTTTCCGACAATTTCTTCCATGACATCGAACAGGCCCGCGTGCCGCTCAAGTTTCTTGCGAACATGTTTGGTGCCGGCGGGGAGGGAAAGGTTATTTACGCTTTGAAGAAACAAAAGGCGGTCAGGATGTACCGGAGGGCTTTGACGGTGGGAGATATCACCATGGAGACGGCGGAGCGCGCACTCGCCGAGGCGGGATCGTCGAAAGAAGAAGCCGAAGCTATCTACAATCTGACTTCGCTTTGCACATTTGAGGACCGGTTCGTGATTCCCCCGATGCATCGGGAAGAGGCAATCGAAATGCTCAAAGAGCCGCACGAGCACCGCTCATCGGTTGGCTTTGGATTTGTTGAAGAACCGAAGAGGGGTCTATGAGCCGACAAACCTTTGAAATGCTCTCGGCAGTTCTTGAGTACCCGCAGGCCGGTTATGTCGAGCTCGTGAAGGAATACACCGCGGCAGTAGCAGCGGAGATCGAGCCGGAAGATAAGGGTGTCTCCGACGCGTTGATCAGTTTTCGGGACGGAATTTCGAACAAGAACCGCGAGGAATTGGAGGAGCTCTACACACGCACATTTGACCTGAATCCCGTCTGTTCACTCGATCTTGGCTGGCATCTCTACGCGGAGAACTACGACCGTGGAGCATTCCTTGTCAAGATGCGCGAGGCCCTTCGAACCCACGGGATACCCGAGACGAACGAGCTTCCCGATCATCTGCCGTCAGTTCTCACATTGCTCGCCCGCCTGCCCGAAGAAGAAGGCGGCGCTCTCGTGGGCGAATCGGTTCTTCCCGCGCTGAAAAAAATGATCGGCGGATTCGGCGATCAGGGAAATCCTTACGGCTCCCTCATCAAAGCGATTGAAGGAATTCTTCTCCACAGGTTCTCACAGGAAACACGGAGCATCCACCCATGACGAATCTTGCAGGTGTTCTGGCCGACCTCCTGCTGTTTGCCGTCCTTCCGTACATCGCCCTGGTTCTCTTCTTTGTGGGCACAGTGGTTCGCTACAGGAAGTACGGCTTCAGCTATTCCAGTCTGTCATCACAGTTTCTGGAAAACAAGCATCACTTCTGGGGTATTATCCCTTTCCACTACGGCATCCTCACGATCTTCGCCGGACATCTTGTCGGATTCCTGATTCCGCGCGAGCTTCTCTGGTGGAATAGCCATCCGCTGCGGCTGTATGTCCTTGAGATCTCCGGTTTGGTTGCAGCGATGCTGACCATCGTTGGATTGACGAGCATGGTGATGCGCCGGCTGTTCGATCAAAAAATCAAGGCTGTCACCAGCACATCGGACTGGATCCTTCTCTCCATGCTGACGCTCCAGATCCTGAGCGGAACGCTGGTGGCCATTTTTCATGCCTGGGGATCGTCGTGGTTTGCGGTCTCGGCCGCTCCGTATCTGTGGGGCATTCTTACCCTGAATCCCGACATAACGTACATCGTTGCCATGCCATGGCTAGTCAAATTCCACTTCGTCGGAGCCTACGTCATTATCGGCGCGTTTCCGTTCACGCGACTCGTTCACATTCTCGTGGTTCCCAATCAATATCTCTGGCGAAAGCCGCAGGTGGTTCGGTGGTATGGAAGCAAGAAGCGAAGAGAAAGGTCAATCGAAGTTTCGACAATAAGCAAAGGAATAATCAATGCACCAGGTCAAAGGTAGTCCGGGCCTTGGGCTGAAAGCAGCCACCCTCGGTTTTTTCATTGGGTTTGCGGCTGTGGCGTTGTTTGGGATAACGGCTGTCAGCCTCAAGCAGACAATGGGGTTGACCCCCCTTGAGCTGTCGATACTTGTTGCTGTCCCCGCGCTGACGGGTGCGTTGCTGAGGATCCCTTTTTCAGGTTGGGTTGACACAACGGGCGGACGGAAACCGTTCCTGACCTTGCTGGCTCTCTCGATCGTCGGAATGCTCGGACTGACGCTCATGATTGGGACAATGTATCCCGACGAACTTCGAAAAGAGCATTACTATCTGATTCTGTCCTTCGGTGCGCTGTCAGGATGCGGCATTGCAACCTTTTCCGTTGGGGCAAGCCAGGTCGCGTACTGGTTTCCGCAGAAGAATCAGGGAAAAGCGCTTGCCCTGTTTGCCGGTGTCGGTAACCTTGCGCCTGGCATTTTCACGTTGATGCTTCCCATTGCCATTGTGGCAGTCGGACTCAGCGGCGCGTATCTGATCTGGTTTTCGCTTCTCATTTCCGGCACAATCCTCTATGCTTTGTTTGGACGTAACGCATGGTATTTCCAGTTCATTGCAAACGGGATTTCTCCCGCTGAGGCCCGGGATCTCGCGAAGAGTAAAGGGCAGGAACTCTTTCCGGTCGGCGGGATCAGAAAAAGTCTCCAGACTTCTGCAAAGGCGTGGCAAACGTGGGCACTTGTGTCTATCTATTTTACCACATTCGGCGGCTTTATTGCGCTCACTGCTTGGCTGCCAACCTACTGGATGCAATTCCACGGTTTCGGTCCCGTCGTGGCAGGCGTTCTCACTGCAGGCTATTCGATTATGACTTCTCTCGTGAGGATCGCGGGCGGAGTCTTGTCTGACCGATTGAGAGAAGGAGGGGAAAACACAGGGGTTCTCGCGCTGCTCATCATGCTGATGGGAGCTTTGATGATGACATTGTCACAGGTATACCAGCTGGCGATTCCAGGCCTCATCCTCATGGCGCTCGGAATGGGAATATGCAATGCAGCCGTTTTCAAACTGGTCCCCCAACTCGTACCACGTGCAGTCGGAGGGGCGACTGGATGGGTAGGCGGCTTGGGAGCCTTCGGCGGTTTTCTGATTCCGCTGGCGATGGGTCTCGCTGTGAGCGACCTGGGGATGCCCGGCTATCCGATTGGATTCGTCATCTTCATCTTCCTGGCCATTTTCGCGTTGACGATGATGTGGATCCTGAAATACATGAGAGAAGAACCAGTGCAATCTGCAACCGGTGAACGTATGCTTGAACCTGTTGTGGTAGAAGAGTTTTAGATGCCGGACGAATCCACCGCACCACTCCGGTACGTCTCTGAGGAATGGAAGGGTGAGATCGTCGGGGTGCCCGCCATGTTCATGGCGCTGGGGGTTTTTCTGCGTTATCCGGGAAAATACATGCTGGAATACTTCCTCGAGCCGGCTCTGAGTCGAAGCATTCTCATGACGCTGACAGTGTTTCTGACGCTGTTTGCAGTATACGTGGCATATCGTTTCGGTGCACAATTCCGTGCGGACAGACGTGTTCTGTGGGACTATTCGGTCAATCATCTTCGAATCGGTACTTGGGTTGCTGGCGTGAATATCATGGCGGTCCTACTCTTCCCGATTTCCCCGATTATCGCAAAGATCACGCATGCTTTCGGTTTGTTGTTATGGGGCTCGTACATCACTTGGATCGTCAGGATGGCTGTACGCGGTGAGTTGAGAGGTGGGAATTTGAGCGGGACTGTTTTCCTGACGACCGTGGCCACACAATCGGTCGTCGTGGTTTTTATGACGATCTTTGGTGAACACGTTTCAGAATTTCTTCCTTGGCTGATAATGTTGAACGTTCTTGGAATCATCTTCTACTGGATATCATTTGCCCTGATGTGGGTCGCCGGAGGGTTCGTAGAGCCACTTCTGAACTGGGTTCCACAGAACAATATCACACACGGCGCCCTCTCAATCACGATGCTGGCGGCTCAAATGATCGAAGAGAGCATGCCGGGCTCACTTCCATATTTTCACTTGGTGATTCAGGTGGCTTGGGTTATTACGAGCCTCTTCTTTCTATCATCACTTTTCTATGAGTTGTACTTGATCTTGTCCCGGAAAAAGCAGCTGCTCGGATTCCAGCTTGGTAACTATGCTCGGAACTTCACCTACAGCATGTTTTTTGCCTGTTCGTTCTATGGCTATGTCTATTCCCACCAGTCAGTCATGAAAGACATACTCAATCCCTCTACACTCCTCGCGATGGGATTCGTTGCCCTTTTCGTGAATCTGTGGGAGCTGACGCACCAAAGCTCAATTGTGCTATTTCGCCGAACTCGTATGAATCAGTTATTTCGGTTTGATTCTGAAAACGAATGAAACAGGGCAATGTCATAACCGTTCTTCTTCTCGTGGGGCTTGCGCTGACTGCTTTGACGCTGATCCAGGCCGTGTCGCAAAGCTATGCTCTTCCCGGCAATAACATAGGATACGAACCGGTCCAGCCGATTGCGTACTCGCATCGCCTTCATGCCGGCGAGCTGGGGATCGACTGCAAGTTCTGCCACACGGGAGCCGAGACGAGCCGCACGGCGGGAGTCCCCTCCGCCAATGTCTGCATGGACTGCCATCGGTTTGTGACCGCTCCTTTCAATCAGGTTCGCGCTGAAGATGAGGCGGCAACGAAAGAAAATCGGAAACCCCGGCGCATTGTCTCTCCCGAGCTTCAGAAGCTCTATTCGGCACTCGGCCTTGATTCGACGCTGCAACGAAGCGCAACAGCCGAAGAAACGCGGATTGTCTGGATGAAGGTGCACTCGCTTCCCGACTTCGCCTACTTCGATCATCGGGCTCATGTGAATGCATCCGTTGATTGCCAAACATGCCATGGCGAGGTCCAAACCATGGAGCGTGTGCGTCAGGTCAGCGATCTGACAATGGGATGGTGTGTGAATTGTCATCGCAGCTCGAATGCCCGGGGAGTGAAGGGTAAACCTGTCAAAGCATCGACCGATTGCGTCACTTGTCACTACTGATAGGCAAGAAGCAAGGATTATGAACGGCCATCATACACATGATACGATGGAGCACGATAATGAGACATCCCGGCTCGATCGCCGTGATTTCCTGAAGCTTGCGGGATTCACGTTCGCCGGTGTTGCGCTGACGGGATGCGAACAGGCTCGAGTCGAAAAGGCGATTCCCTACCTTATCAAACCCGAAGAGATTACTCCGGGAAAAGCCTCCTGGTACGCCTCGACATGTGCCGGATGTAATGCAGGGTGCGGGATCCTCGTCAAGAACCGCGACGGTCGGCCCATCAAGATCGAAGGAAATCCTGATCACCCGATTTCGCGCGGCGGACTCTGTGCCATAGGGCAGGCACAGGTGCTCGGCCTCTACGATTCTCAGCGATTACAGGGCCCGCAGATCAACGGAGCGACTTCGGATTGGCCAACGTTAGACCGAACGATCCATGCGCGGTTGAGGGAGGTCAGGGCCGGCAACAAATCCGTCCGATTCCTCAGCGGAACGATGACGAGTCCTACGACGCTTGCCCTGTTGAAGAGATTCCTCTCTTCGTTCAAAGACGGGAAGCACGTTGTATATGACCCGATCTCACGTTCGGCAATTCTGGAGGCACATGCACGGACGCATGGTATCCGCGCCCTGCCGCACTATCGGTTTGACCGGGCCGAGGTTATTGTTGGACTTGAAGCGGACTTCCTCGGGACGTGGATATCACCCGTGGAGTTCACCGCCGCCTATGGTTCGGGCCGAACACTGGAAGGGAATCCGCCGAAGTGTTCATACCACGTCCAGATCGAATCCCGGCTTTCTCTGACTGGCGGCCGGTCAGACAAGCGTTATGCGATTTCCCCATCCGAAAGAGTTCCCTTGCTTGAAGCACTTCTTGCTCTGCTTGAAGGGAAAAGTCAATCTGCGAAACTTCCCCATTTTTCTTTTTTGAATGATTTGGCGGGAAGGCTCAACTCGGCGCGAGGAACG
>DATDRF010000137.1:0-4242 GCA_035291905.1 Bacteroidota bacterium | reverse complement strand
CTTGACGTCCACGGTGTTCTTGCGCTCCCGATGGATCCTGTAAGCACCCTTGACCTCGGATCAATGTATCCTTGCACACCAACGTTCCAGGGCGTCAGCGTGCCTGAAGGGACCGGCTGTGTCAGCGGCGTATACGCGTGTCCGCCGAAGAGCCGGGCAAAGAGTGTTACGCCGAACATCTCCTGCCCATGTTCCCCCCCGGTACTGTAATCGACAAGCGCCCGAATCCTCGGCGACTGATCGATCTCGGCGGGAACAAAGTCGGTTGTTCCGGTATATTTCTCTTTTGTCGTTGAAAAAGAAGAACCCACCTCGGAAAGGAAACCCATGATGCGTGTCGTTCGCGCAAGAAGCTCAATCCCCTTCGACGAGACTTCCGCAGTGCCCGCGATCCTGGAAACCAACGGGCCACTAAACCTGATGAGACCAACAGGCACTTGAATCCTCGTTTTTAGAAATCCTGCGATCTCAAAACTGACCAAATCGGTGGGCCACAACACCACCCCTGCTTCAAGATGGCTCGTTCGGTTTGGCTGGATGTCCAGAGAAGGCGGCAGTGAGACGAACATTGCAGAGCCAAGGAAATCCCCGTCCAAAGGCGAATACTGGAGATACTCTCCCCATGCAAGCCATCCTCGAAAAGACGGGATGGTATATGCCGCACTCACCCGGGGGAGGAAATACTCATCTGAAGATTTGCGTTCGGATGAAAAGGCACCGCTCACTGAATGCATCTCATACCGCGCCCCCAGCCTCGCCTCAAAATCCCCGAGGTGAAGCAGACCCGTGGCGGCAAGAGCGGTGTTCGAGAATTTTCTGGGACCGTCAGAGCCGTTATCCGTCTCCTCACCGCAGTATGTGTAGCCGTAATTGGTAATCATTCCCGCAGCGGCTGAGCGCTCACGCTCCTCCGTCTCCGAAGCGAATGTCCTGTCGTCAATCCCATCGCCGTTGGTATCGAAGAAATACCGAAATCCCTGAATATCCTGAATCACAAAATTTCTGAATGTCCAATTCTCCGCCTCCATATCTGCGCTCACCGTCAGGAAAGAGAGCACGGACGAAGTCACACCGCCGCCGAACCGCAGGCCTGTCTGAACCGCCTTCCCGTACATGTTATTGGGCTCCGCGGGAGCCAGAAGAGGAAAATTGTAGATTACGCTGTACGGTGCGGGTCCAGTGTATCGGAAACGGAACCCCGTGTATCCCCTCCGCTCGTTTGCCACGCTGTCCACGTACGACCGCCAATCATCCCCAAAATCGGGATCGTGCATCTTGAGTGAATTTCCATGAAACGAAACCGAAGCGTGCAAATGTGTTGTCCCGGTCAGGACGTAGCGGCCGTTGAAGCCGGCCATTCCAGTCTGTTGCTTCAGCCGCATGAAGCGTTTTTGCCGAAAGATATTCTGCAACGCCGCAGGCCAGCTCCCACCTTCTGATTGTTCATCATTTTGATAGCTCCCTCTTGCCTCGACCTCCAGCGGCCCCATGCCCCAGGACGCGTTCCCCTGAAAAACGAAACTGTATTTCTCGTTGCCCGGCACATGGTTTCGCTTCACCTCCAAGGCGCCGGGTAGAGGCTCACCCGCCGGCCTGCCGCCCATACCGTCGGTCACCAGATTGTCAAACCGGAACGGTTCGAGGAAGATCGACTGCCGGTTCCGCATAAAGCCGTATTCGCCCGCCAGGAAGAACTTGATCCCCATCGGGAGGGGCCCGCCGACCGTGGCAACGATGTCTTTGTAGCCGCTTACCGTCAGATTTCCACCGGGCGCGGCGATCGCATCGGTCCGGGCATCGACGGAAAACGCCAGAACCTCCCCTCCGCGCTTCATTCTTGATATGATCAGGCCTCCCGTCGTTCCGGCAAATTCCGTTCCATAGGGGCCCGAGTGGAGTTCGAGTGATTCGAGCGCCTGCGGAATGATCGGCGCGCCCGACGAATTCAGAAATGGATTAGTTACCGGAATATTATCGAGATAATATGCGTTGAAGGAACTTCCGCGGAAGAGGAACGATCCCGAGACATTCGCCGCTCCCGGCACAAGCGAGAGGTAGCCGTCGAGAGAGCGCATGGGAAGCGTTTGAAGGGATTGTGCGGAGATTGAGATAACCGTCCACGGAGTGAACCCGGGATCCGGTTTCTTTGCACGTTCCAGGGAATCCGGTTCCGATTGAGCCGGTAATCTCATCGGAATGAGGAGGAGAAGGAGGATCAGGGGTTTCATCGGCTTGAAGACCAAAACATCTGGAATTCAGAGGAAAGAATCAACAGCGCGCTGGGCGAGGATCTGAAAGCTGACAGCTATTGTTTCCTTTTTACTTCTTACTTCTTAATTGCTTCGATATCTTCACCCCATTCGCGTTCGTCGGATCCAGGTCCACCGACTTCTCATAATTCTTGACCGCGAGCTCCGTATTTCCATCCGCCGCGTAGGCTTCCCCCAGGCTGTCATACACATTCGAAGATTTCGGAAACTCCTCCACATTCAACTTGAACACCTCAATCGCCTCTTTGATCTTCCCCGCACGCAGGAACTGATACCCGGCAATATTCATCTCTTCTTCGCGAACTGCATAAACATCCGATTGCTTCTCTTTCAGATTCCGAAAAGTCTCAGGCGCAGATGCCGCCCCATTCTTCGCAATCGCCGCCACCAGAGCCTCCGCAAGCGATTTCTTCGCCGGGTCGTAGGGTTTATCGTACAAGATCCCCGTAATGGCACGGGTTATTTCGCCGAGCCTGCTCCCCCCCGTATTGTTCAACAAGACGATGAGACTCTTATCATCGGGAACACGACAAAGGAGAGTATTGAAACCATTGATACCGCCGCCATGCTGAATGACAGAGAGACTGTCGCTCGATCGGCCCACCGGAAGATATCCCATCATCCATCCGTATCCGTACGACATCGTGCCAAACGCAGAAGCATACGATTTGAACAAAAGGGTTTTCACCTCATCCGAAAGGAGCCTGTTCGTATACAGCGCCTGATCCCAGGTATACAGATCCTCCACTGTGGAATACAAAGAACCGGCCGAAAAGGGAATCGACATATCAAGATAGGCAGCGTTCTCATAGCCTGAAGGCTCCTTCACATACCCCGTCGCCCTCTTGGCGAGAATGGTCTCATGGTGATCGTAGCCGCTCCCCTTCATCCCCAGCGGACCGAAGATCCGTTCCTGCAGAACCTGCTCATACGTTTTCCCCGTAATCTTTTCAATGATCACTCCAAGCAGAAAGTATCCTGAATTGCTGTACGACCACCGCGCCCCCGGCTCAAAGAGGAGCGCAGAATCCGCAAACTGCTTTACGAACTCTGTCGGAGTATAGGGATCGCGGCTCATATTCTGAAAGAAACCGGGAAACTCCGTATAGCCGGGAATACCCGATGTGTGCGTCAGGAGCTGATGGATCGTAATCCTTTCCCCTGTTTTCTTCGGATAGTCGGGGAGGTAGTCGGTAATCTTCCCCTCCAGCTTCACTTTCCCCTCCTGAACAAGCTGTAGAATCAGCATCGAAGTGAATTGTTTCGTAATAGAGCCCAGCCGGAACTTCGTATCGGGCGTGTTCGGAATATTCCATTCGAAATCCGCCATCCCGAACCCCTTCTTGAAGATCACCTTCCCCTGCTGCGCAACCAGCACGGATCCGTTGAACTGGCCGTAATCGTAGTATTGTTTCACCAAAGCGTCGATCTTTTCGGCCTTCGATTGAGCCTCGGCCATCTGAAGAGAGACCGCAAGCAGAGCAACACCGGCCAACAGAGCCTGCAGTTTTATCGGAAATCGTGACATGATGAGGCCTCCAATTGGAAAAAAAGGTGCATCTGTAAGATCGTAAATCGGTCAACAAGATTACGTGGAAAAGGTGAACAGAGGTAGAATCAAGAATAAAGAATCAAGGAGACAAAGGTCAGAAATCAGAGGTCAGACGTCAGCGAAGACTTTGCAGATCGGAATGTTATCCGACCGGCTAGAGAGATTCAAAGCGGGAAAGCAGAAAACTGATAACTGGGAACTGAAAACTGACCGCTGATTGCCGCTTTATTCACTTTTCGTTTTTACCCTTTGACTTTTCACTTTTGACTTTTGACTATCCTCGCCACCACCCCTCCCCCACTCACCATCTTCACTGAAATCGAACTCCGTGAAGTCACAACCATCTTCACGATCTCCAGCTCCGTGGGGCGGTCAGCCGCAACATCCCGATAAACCTCCGCCTCATACTCCCCTTCGCCA
>DATDRF010000136.1:0-22200 GCA_035291905.1 Bacteroidota bacterium | reverse complement strand
ACGCACCACTGCCCATGATTGAGACGAATGGAAGAAAAGGTTGTACGAAAGGAGGGTTACCGAACGACGCTTCCCGTGGGAAGATTGTCCTGAACCGTAACGACGGAAACCGTACCGTCCGGAGCGTTCACGGCAAGGAGCATCCCTTGCGACTGTTCTCCCATGAGGGTCGCAGGTTCAAGGTTTGCAACAACCACTATCAAACGCCCCTTGAGTTGTTCGGGTTCATACTGGTGCGCAATCCCTGCGACAACCTGCCGGGTTTCTCCGCCAATCTCCACACGGAGTTTAAGAAGTTTCTTGGACTTCGGGATCTTCTCCGCCTCGATGACTTTTGCCACGCGGAGGTCGATCTTCTTGAAATCGTCAATTGTGATAGTTGTTTTGCCCTCACCGGGGACCGGTGCGGGCGACGCAGGCGTTTCGTTCAGAGATTTGATCATGGCATCCAGTTGGTGATCTTCGATTTTTGAGACGAGGATTTCGGGTGTGACGAGCTGATGGCCATCGGGTACACCCGGCTCCCCTGCAGTGTCCCAAGGGGCATCTTCGATAGGGGAGTCGAGATTGAGCAGCCGCCAGATGTTGCGTGACAGGTTGGGTACTGCCGGTTCAAACAAGACGGCGAGGGTCCTGGCCATTTGGACGCACAGGTTCAATGTCGTGCCGCACTGCTCAACGTTCGATTTCGCAGTAACCCAGGGTTCGCTGTCATTGAAGTACTTATTGGCTGCCCTGGCCAGGTTCATTGCTTGGATCACCCCATCGCGGAACTTGTAGCTTTCAAAAAGGGCGCCTATCTTTTCCGGGCCTGCCTTCATCTCTTCGCGCAATTGCTTGTCACGGTGAGAGAGTTTCCCAAGTTTCGGCACCTTCCCCTGGAAAGTCCGATGCACGAATGCAAGCGTTCTGTTCACAAAATTCCCCAGAATATCCGCGAGCTCGTTGTTCGTTCTGGCCTGGAAATCCTTGAGATAGAAGTCGGAATCCCGCGATTCGGGAAGCGTCGCAGCAAGAGCATACCGCAGAGCGTCAGCAGGAAAGAAGCGCAGGAAATCCCTGACGTCAATCCCCCATCCCCTGCTTTTTGAAAATTTCTGCCCTTCAAAGTTCAGGAATTCATTAGCGGGAACATTCTCAGGAAGGATATACTTTTCCGCCTGCCCGTCATTCCACGCCATCAGCATGGCCGGGAAGACAATGCAGTGGAAAACGACATTGTCTTTTCCGATGAACGCCACGTATTTTGTCTCCTCGTCATTCCAGTAGCTCTTCCAGGCCTCTTTTTGTCCGATCGTGCCAGCCCATTCCTTCGCAGCCGAGATGTAGCCCAGAACCGCATCAAACCAGACGTAAATCACCTTCGATTCGAATTCCTTCACGGGAACCCTGACCCCCCACGTAAGGTCCCGCGTAACCGCCCGGTCAGCCAGCCCCTGTTTGAACCAGCTTTCGCAGTACCGAAGGACATTCCCCTTCCATCCATCGCGTTTGTCCCGCTCTGCGATGTATGCTTCAAGGCGCTTTTGGTAATCTCCGAGGGGGAAATAGAGGTGAGTAGTCTCTCGCACCACCGGAGTCGTCCCACAAATCCTGCATTTTGGGTCAATGAGGTCGGTCTGATTCAGCCATGAGCCGCAATTCTCGCATTGATCCCCGCGAGCCTGGGTCGATCCACAAACCGGACAGGTCCCCTCAACATACCTGTCGGCCAGAAACATATGGTCTCGTTCGCAGTACAGTTGTTGTTCCTTCTTTTCCCTCAGCAGGCCCCGCTGGTGAAAGTCGCGAAAGAAGGCCTGCGCCGTTTCATGGTGCAAGGGAATCGACGTGCGTGAGAAAACATCGAAGCTCATTCCGAACTGTTCAAATGCCTGGCGATTGGCGGGGTGGTAACGGTCGATCACGTCCTTGGGGGCGAGTTTCTCCTTTTCGGCCGTGACCGTAATTGCGACGCCGTGCTCGTCCGAACCGCACAGGAAGAGAATATCGCGTCCTTTTCGCCTCTGATAACGAACATAGATATCCGCCGGCAAATATGCACCGGCCAGATGCCCAAGATGGATGTAACCGTTGGCGTACGGCAGGGCAGCAGTGACGAGAATACGTTTATGGTGTTTCGTTGGTTTCAATCGAGACCGGTAAGGAATACAGAATTCGTTTCAATTCGACGGCGAGACCGATAAAAATCAGAGGAAGGTAGACATTTTTGCCAACAAGAGCAATCGAACGTTCAACTGCGGTCGACGCTTTCAGAAGATCCGCTCCTCCGAACCTCTCAACAAATTTTCGAAGATCCTCATTCCCCCGGTTCACTGCTTCGTTCCCCTGCTCGCGAAGAGCAACTGCATCATGGAACCACATCTGAAGCATCCGAAGCCACTGCTCACATTCCGGTTTCTCCCTCGTCGACAACAACTGTTCGATTCGCGACAGGAGCGCCGCCGGACTTCTTCCCAGCGCATGTCTGAGGAACTCGGCCACTTCCGACTGCAGTCGTACCATATCGTCGGACACCAGAGCTCTCGCGGCAACAAAACTTCCATTTGCCAATTGCGCGGCGACGCGCGATTCGGATTCGGAACGCCCATCACGCTGCAGAAGGGCCTTTGTTATCTCATCATCCGTCAGCCCCTCACAGCGAACAAGCTGACAGCGAGAGATAATCGTCGGGAGGAGCTGATCTTTTCGCGACGTCGTGAGAATCAGAACCGTGTCAGCCGGGGGCTCCTCAAGAGTCTTGAGGAGCGAGTTGCTCGCTTCAGTATTCATCATATCGGCATCGGAAACGATGAAGACCTTCCTTCCCCCAAGGAATCCCGTAAGAGACGCCTCCCGACGAAGTTCCCGAACGCTGTTCACTTTGATGAAGTTCGCTTTGTCAAGAGCGATGCGATGGTAAGGGTCGCGGGCTTTTTCGGCCAATTCATTTCGCAGGGCTGTCACCTGATCCTCGGTGAGCACAGCGACGGGATCATCGCCTGTTTTCTCGTTCTTGCCGGTAGGCAGCGCCACAATGAACCTGATGTTAGGATGTTGCATTGTCTCAACCCGCCTGCAGCTGGCGCACTCGTTGCAGGGATCGGTGGCGCTTCGTTCACAATTCAGGGCCTTGGCGAATTCAAGTGCAAGGGCGTCTTTCCCCACTCCTTCATCACCGAAGAGCAGGTATGCATGTGCAACCTGTTTGGCCGCAAGAGCCCTTTTGAAAAGCTCTTTGACCCGATGCTGCCCTATGACCCTGTCCCAAGCCATCAGAATGCGTGTCCGATCCCAAAGTGAACGAGCCCGTATGTGTCGTGAAAGAACCTTCGTTGGGTGACCCATTTCCTGTCGCTCGTGTCTTTCGGGTCGTAGATCCTCATCCCAAAGTCGATCCGGATGGGACCCGCAATGGTATCCCAGCGAAAACCCAGACCGGCGGCCATTGCCAAGTCTGACAACCGGATGTCTTTCCTCTCATTCCACATGTTCCCCACGTCGTAGAATCCGACCAGGGAAATGTTTTCCAGATTCAGAAACCAGAGTTTCCCCGCATTCCGGAACAATCTCCAGCGTGCCTCAACGTTCGCTTCAAACAGCGCATTTCCTCCTCCGCCGGGGTACGGCACGGCACCCAGTTCACGCGATTTCCAGCCGCGCACGCTCTCGCTTCCACCCGCATAGAATCGACGTGTGATCGGAACGGGAATTCGGGTCAATGTCTTCACGCCTGCCGAATCGATCTTCTCTACCGGATCCCCCACGAAGGAAGAAAATCCGCCCCTGATCCTTGCAGCCCAGACAAGGAGCCGCTCAGTCCCAAGATCGCCGTACCATTGTCCTACGCCGGAGAGTTTGATGTATTTTGAAAAATCGAGACGAGTGCCGAACAGACCGCCGAACAATGAGGGTATGAGTCCCGCCTCCTCGATGGATGCCGAGTGGAGGAATCCGTCCGAAGGAGAGAACAGGTCGTTCCGCTTGTCCCTCTGAATAGACACCGTGATAATGGAGTTGAACTGCCGTTTCAGATCGGGTCTATTCGGAACCTCTAAAAGGTCCCCTCCTCCAATCGGAATGGGATCAACCCGCTCCAGATTAAATTCCACCAATCCCCGCGTATAGCGGGCCAGCTGCGCACTGACGCCCACTCTGGCCTGGTAGATCGGAGCATAGTAGGTCTTTTGCTTTTCAAGAATTGCCGACAACCCGACACTGAGGCTCACTTTGTTGGAGAGCAGGTAAGGTTGGACCACTTGGGTCGTCAGCTCGATCTTAGAAATAAGCGAACTGTCCTTGATCCCTGTCTGGCGGATCATCCGATTGAATTCGATATCCTGGATGGATTGAAGGCTTACCCGGAAGCGGGTCGAGAAATTCCTCGCGCCGCCGAAGAAATTTCGGTTGCTGTAGCCGATACCGGTCACGAGGTTGAAAGCGCTGTTTTCGTCGCTCGCCCCGATTTCGGGCGTAAGTTCATGAAAAGGTCTCGGCCGCACGGTTACCTTTGTCGGGATCACCTGAGCATCTATCGCCTCTTTCGAGACCTGCGGTTCGATTCGGCTTGCATCGAAGACGCCAAGCCGGTTCAGGTTCCGCTCGCTGTCGATCTTTTTCTCTTCGCTGTAGTAGTCCCCCTCGGCGAAATCAAGATGCCTCAGGACGATGTCGGTGTCGACACGTTCCTTCACCGTGGAGTCGCTTTCCACCGTGATTGCGCCGAAGCTGAACCGTTCATGGGGGAGGAAGCCATAGACAAGCTTGATATTGTTCGTTGAGGCGTAGCGAACTGCCCCTGTTGAGGTATCGCGCTCGACCCGAACATAGCCGTTGTTATAGAACAACGTGACAATGCGCCGAAATTCGTTCTCGACATTCTCGCGCACATAAGGATCGCCCTGATGCACAAGGTGATTCGAGTTGATATCTTCCAGAAGGACGGTCGGGAGGGTCTCCAGCCCGCGAAATTCAAGCGTATCGATCAAGGACCGTCGTCCTTCAACGATGGCGAATGTAATGTCCACTCGCCGGGCTTCTCTGTCGAATCTCGTCACAGTGTCGACTGCAGCGCCAAAGAAACCCTGATCCCTGTAGAATTCCCGCAGCCGTACGACATCCGCCCCCAGGACAAAAGGATCGAAGTACACCGCGTCGCCGCCGAGGTTGCTGCTGATATTCCCCAGGAATTTCCAGAACCAGCTCGGGGTCTCTTTCGTTTGAATGTTTTCCTCCAGGACAGAGGACTTCACGTTGGCATTGCCCGAAAAGGAGATACTTCGTACTTCGTGCTGTCCCAGGGGAATCTGAGCAACTGCGGTGGCAACGAACAGAGATATTGACGCACAACAGAGAAGATATCGCATCATTCGTAGGGGAAAACAAAAAAACCCAGCACCTCTTTGCCGGGTTTGTGGTGAATCTGCTTCACGCCCAAGAGACCGGGCGACTGCGTCGAACGACTAATAGTCTTTTTCGTCTTCGTAGAAGAAGTCTTCGTCGGTCGGATAATCCGGCCAGATCTCTTCAATACTCTCGTAAGGCTCCTCGCTATCCTCCAGCTCCTCAAGGTTCTGAATGACTTCCATCGGTGCACCCGTCCGAACGGCATAGTCAAGCAATTCATCCTTCGTCGCCGGCCATGGAGCATCGTCAAGATACGAGGCGAGTTCGATTGTCCAAATCATCTCCTCACATCTCCTTTACATCACAAGTCAGGCTTGAAGACTCAATCGAAAACGAGCTGTTGATTCTTGTATTCCTGATAGTTGACGTCGTCGAAGAAGTAATCGATCGGGTTCTGGCGAATGCCGTTGAAGCGTACTTCATAATGCAGGTGGGGTCCGCTGACCAGTCCTGTCCGTCCGCTCCGGGCAATGAGATCCCCTCGTTTGACTTTCTGCCCTTCACGAACCAGCACTGTGCTGAGGTGTGCGTATGCAGTCGTAAAGCCGTAGCCATGGTTCAATTCAACAAGATTCCCGTATCCGCCTCCGGTATGCCCGGTGAAATCCACGATCCCATCGGCCGTGGCATAGACTGGCGTACCGACATCATTAGCGATATCAACTCCTTCGTGCGGCTTGATAATCCGTAGGACAGGATGCAGTCGGGCTCCGAATCCATTGGCCGAATAATACCCTTCCATTGGCTTGACCGCCGGGAGGTGTGCAAACCGGACCTTGTTGTCTTCGTAGCGTTTCACCACTTCTTCGTAACTGCTCGTCTGAAGCCGGAGTTCCCTCTCAGCCCTCTCCGCCATGTCATGAAGATTTCCCAACAAATTGCTTACCTCAATCGACGTCCCGTATTCCACCCGATCAATCGTTCCGCCGGCTCCCGCCCGTCGCGTATCCTCATCGATCTGCGGAAGATCCACAAGGACTCTGAACTCATTTCCCTGGGTGTACAAACCTGCCAGCTGCCCATCCAGGGTTGACAGCTTGAACGAGAGAACCCGCAACTGATCGCGGAGGATTGCATTTTCCGCTGCAAGGGCCGACGCGCGCCCAAATCCAAGGCCCATCGCGTCGTCCATGTACTGGTTGATCTCAACGACGGCTGTCACAAGAACAGCACCAACGACGAGGGTCAAAGCTGTGAGCTTCGTTTTAGCCCATTTCGCCTCAACAAACTTCAGAGTGTCCGTCGAATAGTAATAGAGTTTCAATTTTCCCATCAGCCGTTGGTCTTTCTTCTAGCGATTCCGGTAAGAAAAGGTTTCAACCCGTAAAAAATCAGTCCGAAAGTAGGGAATAATTGGGCTTATGTCAAGAAGAAGTGCCTTTTCCCTATTCAAAATCGTGCTCAAAGTAGTCGATAACCCTCTTCCCCTTCGTTTTCTCACTGATTGCCGCCTCAAGCCTCTTGGAAAACTCCTTCGGTGCATTGTAACCGTAATGACGAAGTAAGTAATCAAGGGCGATAACCTCTGTAATCACCGTCACATTTTTCCCGGGGAAGATTGGCAGCCGGACGTGCGGTATATCCACCCCCATGATATTGATGTTTTCGTGGTCAAGCCCGGTCCTCGTATACTCAACATCCTGCTTCCACTCCTGCAACTCAACGACAATCTCGACCCTTTTCTGATATCGGATAGACCTGATCCCAAATATGGAACGGACATCGATCAATCCAAGCCCCCTTATTTCCATGAAATGCTTCACCACATCGGTGCCAGCCCCCAGCAGGATACCCTCTCCTTTCCGCGTAACCATAACGACATCGTCAGCGACAAGCCGGTGCCCTCGTTCGATGAGATCGAGTGCAATCTCGCTCTTCCCGATTCCCGACCTTCCCGTCATCAACACACCGACTCCGTAGACATCGATGAATGAACCGTGGACAACGGATTGAGGAGCAAACTGATCGTCAAGAAAATCACTGAGGAGATACACAACCTTCGTCGTTTCAAACGGCGACTTGAAAATCGACACCTTCCGCTCCGTGGCAATCTTGATCAGCTCTTTGTCAATGGAGTTGTCGTTCGTGACAATAATGCACGGAAGATCGAACTGGAAGATCGTTTCGAATGCCTTGATGCGCTCCTGAAGCGACAGGTGCTGAAGGTACCGTACCTCCGTATTCCCGAAAACCTGCACGCGGTGATATGTGAACAGGTCCACATAGCCTGCCAGGGCAAGGCCCGGACGGTGAATACTCCGGTCACGCACATCGTGTTCGAAGCCGACCTCGCCGTTCATCATTGTGAGCCCCAGCCGTTCCTTGTTGGCTTCATACATGAAGCCGACGGTGATGCTCTTCTTGCTCGTCTCTTTCAGGTTTTCCAGTGACATGGCGCTTCTCAGTTGTTGTGAAACAATCAGACCTTTTCCCTCACCCTTCGTACGGCCTTCCGATCCCTCTGGTGCAGCCGATCCTTGACTTTCTTCAGCTGTATCAACACCCGATCAGCAGCGGCATCAATAGATTTCTCAAAATCCTCGGTGCGCCCCTCCGACGTGATCCTGTGTCTGTAGACAGAACACACTATTTCCGCAATCTTTGTACTCTTCCTCTTCTTTTCATAACTGAGAATGACTTCGCATTTGATGATCCCATCGTAGTAGCGGCTGAGACCCTGAACTGCGGCTTCAGCATATTCCACCAGCGTCTGATGTGCTTTGAAGTGTCGGGACGTAACTGTGACGGTCATAGGGCTGTTCCTTTCTCAAGAGGCTCGCACCAGGCCCGAGCATCCCGTTCAAGCCTTCGGATGCGATTGCCGGTAGACCTTCTTCATTCTCTCCGTTGAAACATGCGTGTAGACCTGAGTGGTGGAGAGGCTTTCGTGGCCAAGGAGCTCCTTGACCGCACGCAGGTCCGCCCCCCGGTTCAGCATATGAGTGGCAAACGAGTGCCGAATGACATGCGGACTCTTTTTCTCAATTTCGGATATTTGTCCGATGCAACGCTTCACAAGTCTCGCAACCGCCACCGGGTAGATCCTGCCGCCGCGCGCGCTCAGGAAAAGAGGCGAACCCGGACCTTCCTCGTGCTGGCTGCGATTTCCCAAATATCGTTTCATCGCACTGGACGCTTTTTGCCCAAACGGGAGGATCCTCTCTTTCCTCCCCTTGCCCCTCACTCGCACCGTTCCGTTCTCGAAGTTTACATCTTTTTTGCTCAAGTTCACCAATTCGCTCACGCGCATTCCCGTGCTGTACAGAAGCTCCAGGATCGCCGCCTCTTTTTGGCCTTCCTCTGTCGTGACATCCGGCAGCTCCAGCATTCGTTCTGCCGCCTTCTCGTCCAAGTAGACGGGCAGGCGTCTTTCCGGCCTAGGTGTGATCAACGAGAGAGTGGGGTTGGTTTGCACGAGTCCTTTCCGTCGCAGGAATTTGAAGAAGGACCGAAGACTGGCAATTTTCCGTGCAACGGTTCGTTTGCTGGCTCCTCCTTCCAGGAGCATTCGTACATACGAACGCAGCTCATCGCGCCCGACGGAATCGAAAGAAGGGATTTTGCCGGATTTCAGGAACTGAAGGAATTGATGCAGATCGTGCTCGTACGCCTGCGTCGTGTGGGAAGAGTAGTTCCGTTCCGCATCAAGGTAGTCCAGGTATGAGCGAATCAGCGTATGCATTGGCGAGGCTCCTACCGTAAGGACTGGTCGCCTCTCAGGCGCTTGCTGCTACTTCTTCCCGAACAAACTCCTGCTTGCATTCGGGACATCTTAGATATTCCCCCTTCGCCTGAGAGAACTTCACAACGAGATAACTATTACCGCAATGCGTGCACACTTCACTCACAGGACGATCCCACGATGCAAAATCGCATTCGGGATATCGTGAGCAACCATAGAACACCCTCGACCGCTTCTTGGTCTTGCGCTCGATAAGGTCGCCGTCTTTGCACTTTGGGCATTTGATCCCCATCGAGATCGGCTTCGTGTTCTTGCATTTGGGGTAATTCGAACAACCGAGGAACGTGCCGAACCGCCCTGCCTTTACGACCATATCGCCTCCACACAGCTCGCACACTATTCCGGCAAGATGCTCCGTTTTCTCGCGGTCCTCGGGTAAGGGCTTCGTGTTCTTACATGACGGATATCCCGTGCACGCCATGAACCTCCCGTTGCGGCCCCATTTGATAATCATGGGTTTCCCGCACACTTCGCAGGGCTCGTCCGTCTTCTCCTGAAGCGATTTCTTGATGGTCGTCGCGATCTTGTCCACCTTCTCAAAAGCATGGATGAACGGATCATAAAAATCCTTCATCACCTTCACATATTCCACTTTTCCGGATGCGATGGTATCGAGCTCTTCCTCCATCTTCGCGGTGAATGTGACATTGACGATTTCAGGAAAGTATTTCGTGAGAAGCTTGTTCACCTGCAAGCCGAGATCGGTCGCAAAGAGTTTCCGATCTCGCTGCTCAACGTATTTCCGATCGATCACCGTGCTGACAATGAGCGCATAAGTACTGGGCCGGCCGATTCCCAAAGACTCGAGTTCCTTCACGAGACTGCTCTCGGTGTATCGTGCAGGCGGTTTGGTGAAATGCTGGCGAGGCAAGAGGTTGGTCAATTGGGCGTGCTGCCCGACCGCAACGTTGGCCGGAATCTTCGACACCGGATCGGCGTCTTTCTCCGCATCCGCACCGTTCTCTTCCACCATATCGTCATAGACCTGGAGGAACCCTCTGAAGATCGGAACCTGATCCGTTGCCCGGAAAAGATAGTCGCCGCCGGTCACATCGACGGAAAGCTGATCGAACTGGGCAGGGGACATCTGACACGCAACGAACCGGTTCCAGATAAGTTCATAGAGGGCGAACAGATCCTTATCCAGATACTTCTTGATGGCTTTTGGCGAAAACTTGATTGAGGTGGGGCGAATTGCCTCGTGTGCGTCTTGCGATGCCTTCCCCTTCTTGAAAAGACGCGCCTCTTTGGGGAGATATTCCTTGCCGTAGTTCTCGTAAATATACTCTCTCACAGCGGAAACCGACTCGTTGCTCAGCCTGGTCGAGTCTGTCCGCATATAAGTGATGAGACCTGTGAGCCCCTCCTCTCCCAGTTCCACACCCTCATAGAGCTTCTGGGCCAGCATCATGGTGCGTTTCGCCGACAGACGGAGACGCCGCGCTGCTTCCTGCTGCAGGGTGCTGGTTATGAAAGGCGCAGGGGCATTGCGTTTGACAGGTTTCCGATCGACCGACGAGATCTCAAACTTCTGCTTGCGGATATCTTCCAGATACCCGTTGACCGTCGTCTCATCCGGAATTCGGGGATCCGAGCCGGCAACCTTCATCAGCTTGGCGAGGAAGGGCTCTCCCAAGCTGCTTGTGAACTCCCCCGTAATCGACCAATACTCTTCCGGAACGAAACTGCGGACCGCTTCTTCCCTTTCACAAATGAGCCTCAACGCGACCGACTGCACTCTTCCCGCGGAGAGGCCGTAATACACGGTTTTCCAGATGAACGGGCTGACCTTATATCCGACGATCCGGTCCATGGCGCGCCTTGCCTGTTGCGACATGACCAGGTTTCGATTGATCTTGTGCGGATGGGCCATCGCCTCTTTGACCCCGGATTCCGTAATCTCATGAAACAGGACCCTGCGGATGTTGGTTGCCACATCCTTGATTTCATCAGCGATGTGAGCTGCAATTGCCTCTCCTTCACGGTCAGGGTCTGTCGCAATATAGACGGCCGAGGCCTTCGCGGCTTTCGACTTGAGCTTGTCGACGACCTCTTCCTTGCCACTGATTGTCTCATACACGACGTCGAAATCCTTCTCAACGTCAACGCTCATTTTGCTTTTGGGAAGGTTCTTAATGTGGCCGACCGAAGCTTCGACGGTGTATTCTTTTCCGAGATACTTGTTAATGGTCTTGGCTTTTGCCGGTGATTCGACGATGATGAGAGATTTATCCATTGGTTCCTAGTGTATCGTGTCGCTTCCATCGAGCGAGATTCTCCCACCCGAACCCCTCTGGCTTTCCGTATCGAAGAGCATCCCGGCCATGAAAGACTTCATTTCGGCAAGGCCGACCGACGAGAATCCGGCGGCCATGATTCGCTCGATGATCGTTTCAATATCGTTATTGGAGACGATTCCCATTTCGTGGGCCTGGAGGAGATAGCCGTACGCGTCGGGACCGATGACCATGCGTTCCACCTCATGCAGGATCCTGTGGGAATCCTCGTTTGCCTGTTGCTGCTCTGTCATCGATTGGCCCACGTTCATCCGCTCGAACAGCCACGAAAACGCCGTGGAGATCTCACTCTGGGTGTATCCGTTCTTGGACAGGACGGATACATCCACCTCGCTGAGTTGTTTGTTCGATTTCAGCTCATTCACCAAAAACATGATTATTTCCACAACCCGTTCGTACATTGCTATCCTAAAGACTTGCAAGATAGTAGTCTTCCCGTCTGCTCATTCTGGCCTTGAGCGACGGCGTTGAATCACGATATCCCATCAGATGCAGAGTCCCGTGGACGACCAATCGTTTTACTTCAGCATGAAACGCCACCCCATAGTCCCTGGCCTGGCGCCTGGCCTGATCCAGGTTGACATAGACTTCGCCCTCGATCCCGCTGGCGCTCTCGAGCGGGAAGCTGATGACATCTGTTATCCTGTTATGCCTCAAGTATCTTTTGTTCATGTTCTTCATGAACCGATCGTCTGTAAACACTATTGAAACCGACGCGTCTTTCCGTTTTTCCCCTGCTGCAACACGCCTGACAGCTCGAAAAGTTTCCCTGTGGGGGAATCGCAGCATCCTGTGCTGATGGGCAGCAACGATCATCGGTTCGTTCGTTTGGCCGACCGACGAGCGGAGGGGCTCTTCCTCGGCGTCTTCTCCCTCCTGAGTTTCGAGGCCTTTTTCCCGGCTTCCCCTTTTCCCTGGGGGAGGATCGTTTCGGTCAGAGAGAGCGCAATGCTCGAAAGCATGATTTCGGGGCCGAGTGTGGTGAAATCGCCGGAGAGGATCGCACGGTCGACGTTTGCATAGAGCGAGCATCCCCCTTCCCGTTCCACCGTGAGGCCGGAGAGTTTCCCATTTGTCTCCCCCACGAACGTCAACTCCCCGAGCATTTCACTGACAACGAATCCCGTGCAAAAATGAAGCTGGAGATGCGCCGTGGGAGTGTACACCGAGACGAGCATTCCCCGGCGCTTGCCGATGGGGATATTCGGATACACTTCAAGCGCAAGCTTCCTATTCATCTCCTTGTTCTCCACCTCATACCTCACCGAATTCCCCTTGACCTTCGGCTCCACTCCAAGAACCGCGGAGATTCTCTTTATGTCTTCGTCCCGGAATTGTTCATTCATACACGGATCCTGTTGTCATTCGCAGAACAAAAAACCCCGAACACCTCATGAACCGTTGCTGCGCCGTGAGTCGGGGAGTACACCTCTGAAACTCTTATGATATGATCTTGTCGTTCCGAAATGCAGCATTACCTCCGCGCCGTCAATGAGCTTTTTTCACGTCTCATCGCCCTCAAATATAGGCACGTTAGGAATGATTGTCAAGTTAGACCGTAAATTCGGCATTTTCGATCGCTGCCTCGCACTCAAAACGATATCCTCTGCTCCTAATCTCTTTCTTGCACTTCTTGAGGATATCGTCCACCTTTTCATCGCTGTGGTTCTGGTCGTGGTGGAACAGAAACAGCTTCTTCACGTTTGCTTCGGCGGCGACACGCAGGCTGAACAGATAGTGCGAATGTCCCCATCCCACCCGATCAATGTACTCTTCGGGCGTATAGGTGGCGTCATGAATCAGAGCATCGGCATCGCGACAAAAATCGATAACGCGTTGGTTCGGATCATCTGTCTGCGCACTGAACTTTTCCTTCACAACAGTCTCGAAGCTCGCGAGAGACGGAGCCACCGACCGATCGAACGGCTCGTTGTCGCTGATGTACACCAGTGATTTTCCTTTATGGCTGAGCCGATAGCCCACCGTGAAACCCGGATGGTTGACATAGATGAACTTCGCTACGGCATCAAAGACCGAAATCTCCCCCTCCTCCTTCACCGGAACGAACTTGATGGTTGCTTTGAGGTCCTGCAGCCTCACGGGAAAATAGATGCGGTTCATCTGTTCCGCAATGATTTCGCTGAGCGACTTGTCCGGCCGTTCGGTGCCGACAATGGTGAGCTCGTTCCCGGAGATAAAGGCGGGCTTGAAGAAGGGAAAACCCTGAATGTGGTCCCAGTGGGGATGCGTAATCAGAAGGACCGCTTTGACAGACTCGCCGCTGTTGATCAGATCATCCCCGAGGTTCCTGATCCCGGTTCCCGCATCAAAGATGATGAGGGAATCATCCTCCAGACGGATTTCCAAGCAGGGAGTGTTTCCACCGTAGCGCACCGTCTGTTTCCCGGGAGTTGGTATCGACCCCCTGACGCCCCAAAATTTGACTTTCATGGGATTTCCAGATTATTCGTGATAAAGGTGAACATACTGCACGTAGTTATTCGCCGAGCGTGCAATGGCCGCGCGCTCTTCATTCGTCAGCGATCTCTTGACCGTTGCGGGAACACCGGCGACAAGCATTCCTTCGGGGATCTCAAATCCCTCCCGGACAAGTGAACCGGCTGCCACGAGACTGTGTGCGCCCACGCGAACGCCGTCGAGCAGTGTCGCGCCCATGCCGATAAGACAGGAATTCTCCACTGTCGCCCCGTGCACAATCGCTCCATGCCCAATCGTCACGTCCGAGCCAATTTGTACCTGATTACGGTTTGTCACATGAAAAGCGCAGAGATCCTGAATGTTCGACCGATCTCCGATGCGAATGGCATTAATGTCTCCCCGCAGGACGGCGTTGAACCATACGCTGCTCTCCGCGCCGATCTCGACGTCTCCAATGACCATAGCGCCTTCCGCGAGGAAGACAGAAGGATGAATGCGGGGAGCCTTGGCGCCAATCTTGATGATCATCCAGTCAGTCCTTTTCCACGTATTGCGGCGGGGTCCAACCGGGCCTTTTCCAGTCCCGCAATTCCACGCGTATGCTCCCG
This sequence comes from Bacteroidota bacterium, assembly GCA_035291905.1. GTDB lineage: Bacteria > Bacteroidota > Ignavibacteria > UBA10030 > UBA10030 > JACPLA01. Next base: position 7,729 of record DATDRF010000136.1, on the reverse strand, counting down.
AGAATCACCTTGAGTCTCGCGACAATCGGGACTCCCGCCTCATCACTGCTGAACCACCCGCTGAAGCCACCCGTGAGTCCGAAGACCCCCACGAAATCCGCCCGGCCCTCAAAGGTGAGGACCTCAATAGGGTAATCCACAGAGTCAATTTCCTCCTCATCCACTTCGTGCAGGAAACTGAAATGCGTGTTCACCTGCTCCTTCTCAACGACGGTGGGTACATCCATTTCTCCTTTTTGGCGCACGTTCTTCCTGGCAAAGAAAAAGAGCGAGAGACCATCCTGGCATTTCCCGGTAATCTTCACGGTATCGACGCTTTCGACGGTGATCGCATCACCGACCCTCTTTCCCCTGTCAAAGAACACACGAGAACTGTCGTACTCGAAACGAAGCCGCCTGAAAGTGATCTCCTCGTCGGTGCTGTCTTCGCCCGTCCACTCATACGAATAGAGTTCCTCGTCGAATTCTCCCGAGAAACGAATGTGGACGTTCACAAAAGGAAGGCCCGGAGCCGAATCGATGATCGCTTTCGCGCGATAGATCACGCGGTCACCGCGTTCAAACCTGTCGACCACTCTTATCACGATGGTGCCGAGGTGGAAGATGGAATATCCCACGTCATACTGGAGCTCTTCTCCGACCATCAGCATCCCGCCTGCATTCCGGGATGAAACAGAAGACGCCTCGGATGAGGCGTTCTTCTGAGCAAAGCCGATTGTCCATGCTGCCAGGATGAGAATCAAAACCCGGTGCGCCGTGAAGCGGTCAAATGTACGGCAATGGGTCTTCATTCAGTTCAAATCCAGCCTTGCGATTTTTTCGGCTTCCGGAAAGAGTCTGAGCGCCTTTTGAAATTGCTTGTCGTTTTCCAGAAACACCGAAAGAAGCGCTTCGCGCCCCCAGAGGTTCTGCGCAATGTAGCCTTTCAGCGCATGTTTGATGTAGTTCAGATCCTTCTGAAAGTCCGCATCGACGATCTTGACATCCTTGGATTCGACGTAGGACCGGAATTGAGACATAAACTCATCGGAAACATTGAACTCTTTCCTGAACCGTTTGAAGTCAGAGCCGTACGTTGAACGGAGGCGCAGCCCGTCACCCGACATATACGAAGAAACATAGGAAACAAAGAGGTCCCGCCGACGAATGTTCGCACTCGTTTGAGAGAGCAGATCGTCCGTTACAATGTAGTCGGGAGTGATTCCGCCGCCGCCGTAGACAATTCTTCCGGCGTTCGTCTTGAAGACCGGCCGCGTCGAATCTTTCTGAACATCCTTCTCGTGTCCGAGGTTTTCTCCCTCTTCTTCTTTCCGCTCATACGCTTCTCTTTGGTATTCAGCTTTATCCTTCCCCTCATAAGCCCTTTGAATGAGCCGTCCGCTCGGGGTATAGTACTTCGCGATGGTCAGGCGCAGAGCTGACCCGTCCGAGAGCGGGAACTGGCGCTGAACAAGGCCTTTGCCAAAGCTCGTCTCCCCGACGATCAGACCCCTGTCCCAATCCTGAATGGCTCCGGCCACAATCTCGCTTGCACTTGCCGACCCGTTATTGACCAGAACGATGACGGGAAGTTTCTCATACTCATCGCCGCTCCTTGCCTCGAAGGTCTCATCGAATTCCGTCCTGCGCGCCTTCGTATAGACGATCTTGCGAGGGGCCTCCTTTGTCCCACCCTCGATAAAGAGGTCGGCAATGCGCACGGCCTGGTCGAGATAACCGCCCGGGTTCCAACGCAGATCGAGGATGAGCCTTCGCATCCCCTCCCCTTTAAGTCTCTTAAGAGATTTGCTGATCTCGTTATAGGTCTGCTCGTTGAACTTGTTTGCCTGAACGTATGCAACTTCGTCGTTCACCATGAAAGCGGCGTCCACGCTGACGAGGGAGATCTCATCCCTCGTAATCTCGTACACGAGCAGTTCGGGCGTCCCCGGCCGCAGGATCGTCACTGTCACACGGGTCCCTTTGGGGCCGCGCAGGCTTTTTTGTACCATCGTGTCGACAAACCCCACGGCAGACTGATTATTGATTTTCACGATCCGGTCATTGGAGAGGAGTCCCAATCGCGCCGAAGGGCCGCCGCCGAGCGTTTCGAGCACCGTAATCGTATCATTGAGGATTCTGAAGGAAATTCCTATTCCTTCATATTTCCCTTTGAACTCTTCCGTCACGCGCTCAAAATTCTTGGGGGCTATGTAGACCGAATGCGGATCAAGCTTGTCCATGATCCCGGTGATCGCGGCCTCCGTCATTTGCGAACCGTTGACATCATCGATATAGTATTTCTCGGTCAGGACAAGCACGTCCTTCAGCTTCCCCAGCTGGGCATAGATGTCATCGCCGGAAATGAGTTGATTGATTTCCATCCCGGCAAACGTACTGACCAGCACCAATGCCGCCACGGTCATCGTCGAGAATCTCTTCTTCATTGCTTGTTCCTTTTTTGTTTCAGTTTCGAAATCCTTTGAGTGATCCTGCACTTCCATTCTTTTTCCAGGTTGAACTTCCAGTGAGGGATCACAACAGAACCCTGATAGATTCGTTCAAAACCGGCTTCGGAGAGCGAGACGGTCTCCAAGGGAAAACGCCAAAACGACGCAGGAGTTCCGCATTCGATGCGGACCTCAACTCCAAGCCATTCATCTCGGAGCCCCAGCGAGGATATCCCGTGTAATTCACCCTTGCTTCCCAGCTGAGGGGACGGAATCTCTGCCTCCTCGGAAAAGTAGTAGCGGTCAGGCGCATTCCCCGCCTGTAACCCTGCACAGACCTCGGCGCCAAAACACAATTCCATGGGAGTCTTTTCGCCGTTCCTCATGACGTAATCAATCGTGATGTCTGACGAATCGGGCGAAATACTCACCGTCTTCTCGACGGAGACTCGATGCCGATTGCCGTCTCTCCAGAGAGCCCCGTTGCGGGACAGCTTCACCTGAACAGAACGTCCTCTCCTGGATACCTTCGCTTCGTAGGGCTGATTGACAAAATCTCCCTCTTCGGCATACTTGCACCGCCAGATCTCGTCCAGCTTGACTTCAGGCCCGAAGAAATGGTCGATGAACGAGCCATGACGGTACCAGTCGTAGTTGAGATGATCTTCCAGGCCCTTCTCTTTTGCCACCACCAGATCATGGATACTTGCTACATCGCCGCCCACGCGGCCATGGGCTGCTTCGGCGAGCTTGTGATGGTATCCCTCTTCACGGCGTGAGACGATATCAAGTAAATTAAGGGAAATAGGCTTAAAATCAAGTTCGAACAAAGACCCGCCCGCATCAGGGTCGATGTAACAGTTCAGAACAGGAGTTTCAACGAGTATCTCCTTCTTCCCGTCGCAGTCAAAATCGGTGATCTCCCACGTTACGTTGTTTTTCTTTTCGATCCGATCCAGGTCGGCTTCAGCCGAGATCAAGTTTCGATAGACGGGGTACCGCAGCACGGGAAGGTACAATCCTCCGAAGACACCGTGCCAGTATGGGTCGTTGCACTGCGACGACCAGATCTTCTCGAATGTTCCCCCGGCGACCTTCTTCTTTCCTTCATCTTTGATCCGATGAGCCCTGTCGGACACACGCATCATTTTCTTGTGCATGTTATTTGTTTCAGCATACTTCACAAGGAAGTTCCGCCAGAATCCGCCTTTGAAGAATGACTCGAACCTCTCAAGTACATTGTGATTCTTCAGGAACCCCTCAAATTCATCATACAATTTGAAGTGATGTGCCGGAAGGGCCCAGTGCATCATCTCTGCATACGAGGCATTCGGCAGATAAGTTCTCCCCGTCGCCGGAATCATCTCAAGGATATCGCGAAAATGATGGATTTTGATCCAGCCGCTGTTGTCCGAGAGGGCGGTGAAGAACTCCGTCAACCATCCGTTCTTATACACATGGTCGAACGTCTTCGGCCACACGCCGAATTTCTCACCATCGTCGGCAAATACAACGATGCGGTTCCCCTCTTCTGTTGCCAGTGATCGCAGGTAGTCGATGGTTCTTTGGACGGATTGAAACGGGATCGTATAGCGCAGCATCTTGCTGATCGGGAAGATGGCCATCGTCTTTCCCTGATCCTCGGTCCGATAGTAGCCCAGGAGTTCCTCGTCGGAGTATCCCGCATATTTGAAATGTGTATCATCGATCATGATATAGTCCAGCCCGGCCTCGGCAATGAATCGTGTCAGATGCTGTTCCCACACGCGTTCGGCAAGCCACATTCCCGAGGGACGCGTTCCGAATTCCTTCTTCAACGACTTTGAGAGTTTCTCTAACTGGCTCACCTTGTCACTGTCGGGGATAATGCTGAGGATGGCCTCATAATATGAGCCCCCCATGATTTCAATCTGGCCGGAATCGACGAGCCGTTTGATATGTTTGAGAATTTCCGGATGGTTTTTTCGGAACCAGTCGAGCAACACGCCGGTGTAATGCTGAGCGATCTTAATTTTCGGAAACCGTTCGATCACCTCGAGAAAAGGACGATAGGCGTGTTCGAGCGCATGCGTGAAAACGGAATCAAAGTTCCCGACGGGCTGATGATTATGGATACCAAGGAGAAGGTTTATTGTTTTCATGATAAGAGAGGGTTCTTCATGTGGTCATTAGAATTTCATTTGGATTCCCACCCTCACTCGCCTCGGATCGTAGTAAGCTCCGGGATCGCTCAGTTCGCCTCCAATTCGGCCGTTCGAATCGATCCATCGTACATTCTTTCGATTGAGAAGGTTCCTCGCATCCGCATAGAGTGTCGCCGTTCCCGCCTGACTCACCCAGAGTTGTTTTGTCAGTTTGAGGTTGACGATGATGACCTCCTCCATCCTCCTGTTGTTCGGAACGAACGCCTTCTGAGGATCACTCGGCGTGAATCCATCCCGGGTCGGGTAGAACGTATACGGGCGGGGAGAGTTATACAGGATGACAAGGTTTCCCTCGACGTCCCACGGCAATCTTCCTTCCGCATCAAGTTTCAGCGTGTGCCTCTGATCCCAGCTGAGGGGAAAAGGCGTTTCGGCAACCGGGAAACCCCATTGAGCGTACTGGATCCCCTGGGCAGAGTTCTCGCTTGTCCCTTCGGTCTTCATATACGAATACGAAATCGAACCATTGAAATCTTCGTCGCGCTCCCGGCTGACAACCAGTTCAAGCCCGTTTGCCCGCGCCTCAGCATTGTTCACATACGAAGCGAAACCATAACTCCCAGCAGACTTGCTGTCAAAGGGAACAAGAGTCTTTGCGTCGATCTGGTTCCGGAAAGATTTTTGGAAGTATGTTATTGACGCAACGTGCTTTTCATCCAGCCCCCGCTTGAAGCCGAACTCCCACGCAACGACCCGTTCCGGCTCGAGGTCTGGATTTCCGGTCAACACACTTCTCGTTCCGCCCTGCACCTGAGAAGGGCTGATACCTGAATAGAGATAATCAAAGAGGGGAAACTGAAAGTAGTGGCCAAAATTGACAAAAAAGAACCCCGAGCCCTCGATCGGCATTGCCAGCGAAAGCCGTGGACTGAGCTGGTGCTTTATTCTTGATCGCGTTCTCCCTGTTATTTTCTGCTCGTACTCATTCTGCGCAATCGGGATAAACTCGACAATCGGCCTCGAAGCAGTCGGGTCCAGAAAATCCCAACGGAGGCCGAAGGTCACGTTCGATCCGTCCCTCTCAACCTCGATCTTGTCCTGTATGAAGACACTGCCCGAACGCGGCTGATAACTGTAGCGGTTGCTGTAGTTCAGCAAGGGCTGGTCGAGAATCGGCTTGCCGAAGTACGTCAATTGGGGCTCGTATTTCACAAGATCTGAAGTGATGTCGTACTGGTTGTATTCGACTCCAACCTTCAGGAGATTCTTTCTCTCAAAATGGTAACTTATGTCACCCTTGGCGGAATAAATGGCCTGTTTCATTGAAGCCCACCAGTTGCGACCACCGTCTACAACGTACCGCAAGAAGAAATCGTACTGATACGGCTGAAAACTCAGATTCTGCTTCGGCCCCGCCCCTATCCGCGAGTCGAGCATGTAATAGCCGCCGGAAATCGAATAGAATGAGTTCTCGCTCAACGTGTGCGTGAACATGCCTGCGACCCGATAGGAATAACGGGCTCGCGACGGGAGACCCGAAAGATTGTAGCGCCAGGTATATTCATAGTCCTTCCATTCACGGAGAGAATAGATGCCCTGCACGCTCAAGCGCCAGGTCGGGACGGGAATATACTCGATCTTAGAGAACCCGGTAAATTCTCTGCTCACAGGCGACTTAAAGAAGTGATCAAGATCCTGCCACCATCTCGTATCGGTGGCAATAAAATTGTTTGCCGTAAAGTAATAGAGCCGATCTTTGAGAATCGGGCCTCCCGCAGAAAGCTCTATTTCGCTCAGACGATCCTGCTGCTGGTTCCAGTCTGAAGGCAGCCAACTGTCCCGTTCCACGCGCCCAAGAATCTCGTGCCGGTTCGTTCCGCCCTTTGTGATCACATTGACGACACCCGACATTGCATTTCCATATTCGGCGTCGAATCCCCCGGTATTGATTGTAAGGCCCGTGATTGCGCTTTTAGGGAGGCTTGTCGAAAGGCCGCCGGCGACGACATCCTGAACGGGAAGGCCGTCGACCAGAAAGAGAAGCTCTGTCGTCTTTCCTCCCCTGACGTTCCCCTCAAGCGTTGTACCCGGTTGGAGCGTAACAACCTCCCGAAACGAGCTGACCGGAAGCCGGTCCAGCTTTAGCTCGCCGATAGAGAACGCCGTCGCAGCAAGATCTTTCTGTATCAGGGGCCTTTCTGCCCGGACCTCGATAGTCTCAAACTCAATTGCAGTCTCTTCCAGTTCAATGTCGAGTCTTGTCCGAAGGTCCGGAAGGATGGTCACCTTCTTCATCACGAGCGTTTTGTAACCGAGGATGCTGAATCGCACATCGTACACCCCCGCCCGAACATTATTAATCTGATAGACTCCCAGATCGTCGCTCGCTGCACCCAGATTCGTTCCCACTACAAGAATATTCACGGCAACCAGGGGGGCCCTGGTCGACTTATCGATTACTTTCCCTTCCAGAATACCGTACACCCCGCGTTCGGCAAAAGCCCACTCGGAAGTGAGCATCAGGAGGAGCGCAGCCACAGAGAATATGGGGCGACCGTGTTTCACCTTATTCGCTCAGCGAATCGCAGGGGATCTTCACTGCTGGTGAGTATGAACAAGGGAATGCTGTGTTTATTGGAGTGCACACCCTGCCGTCGACCCAGTCCGTTACATAACAGAACGAAACCTGTTCCGGTCCGTATGCCGCGGACGGCACATTGTCAAAAAGCCTCAGATTAGCCGTCAACAAGAGAATCTCCTCTTCGGCTATGCACCGATATTTACAATTTGGATCGGCATTGTATCGAAAAAATGTATTTCTCAGGCTGTCCCCGGCATCGTCAACGAAATCCCACCTCATTCGAAATATCAATGTGTCTCCGGGATCAAAGCGAAGAGTCTTTGTCGATGAGTCATACCTCTGGGCCGCCGTAAGGCTGGTGTAATTGAAATTGATTGTTTTGTGAATCGAGGGGAGCCGTGCCGACGTAATGGTGACCGATCCGTCCAGATTAGTGACTCCTTCAAGTGTTTCATCATACTGGTGACGTATCGTCAACATGATTTCCATAGAATTGTCGTCAACAACCAGAACATAACGCGTCCGGAGCACTCCTGCCCTGATCGGATTCGAAGGATCTTCGAAGGGCGGGAGTG
>DATDRF010000135.1:0-9337 GCA_035291905.1 Bacteroidota bacterium | reverse complement strand
CCGCCACGTTCGGGACACGGTATGTCTTCGCAACCCTCGATCAGCAATCGCTGTCCGCAACGTTGCGTTTGAATTGGACATTCACCCCGAAACTCAGTTTTCAGTTCTACGCCCAGCCGTTTCTCTCAGCCGGACGATACTCGGGAATCAAGAGCCTGGCGACGCCGGGGACGTTCACATTCAATCCTTCGTCCACGACCTTGACTCCTGATTTTAATTTCAAATCGTTGAGGGCGAATGCAGTCCTTCGGTGGGAGTATCTCCCCGGATCAACGCTGTATCTTGTCTGGACAAACGAGAAGGCGCACTACGAGCAGGACTATGGGGTGTTCAAAACAGGGAGAGATTTTTCAGAAATGCTGAGGGCGAGGCCGGACAACGTATTTTCCCTCAAGGTCACGTACTGGTGGAGTCCCTAGCCTATTCGCCGGCATCGACCGTCGCGCTCAGGACAATCGCCTGAGCAAAGCCGGGATCCTTCACGAGAAATGCGAAATCGGGGCTCATCACTTCGGAGAGAATGAATTCCTGCCGGACAGCCTGCTGCAGCCACTCGAGCGCTTCTTTCTTCTTATCGGATTGAATAGCATAGAACTGGGCCTTTCGATACTTCGCAATTGCCGACCCGCCGCTTAGTTCCAATGCCTTGTCGATTTCAACCAGACCGTTGGCAGACTCTCCCAGCCTCGCGTAATACAAACCCAGATACAAGAGGGCATTGACTTCCGAAGGAGAAAGCTTGAGCACTTCCTTAAGAGACTCCGCACCCGGCTCGAGGTATTTTTTCGCTTCCTGCCACAAGCCCGAAAGCATATACGCCCTGCCAACCCAGTATTGAACAACGTAGTTTGTCGGATCGTCACGCAACAACCTGTTGCCGTACTGTGCAACAGGCTCAGGACTCAGGCCGGCACCCCACACGGCAAGCTTGTAGCGGGTGGTCAGAAAGTACGAATTGCCTCCGATGGAAATCGCCCGATCATAGGCTTTCTCCGCACTCACCATCTGTTGCTTGAAATAGTAGGCGTGCCCCATCACTTCCTGTGATTCGGCGTTATTGGGGTCAAGCAACACCGCCTTGGAAGCGTACCTGAACGCTCCATCATAATCTCCTTCGGCAAGCAAGAGGAGAGAGTACTGGCGTTGAGCCTGAGCATTGCCCGGGGCCATTTCCAGCAGTTGATCAAGGGTCTTTTCGGCCAGGCTCACCCTTCCTGCGGCACGATACGCCGTTGCCAGAACTTCGAGTGCTGCGGCGGAGTTCGGGTTTATGCTCCTCGCTTTGATCGCTTCATCGGCAGCTTCACGCAACAACGACTTGTCGCGTTCTCCATCCGCCTTGAAAAGGCGGATCAACGTGCGTCCCAATCCCGTATGCGCCGGGGAAAAATCGCTGTCAGCAATGAGTATCCTTCGGAATAACGATTCTGCATAAGCAAGATCGTCCCGATTGGATTGAGAGGAATGCCACGAGGCACGCAGATAGGCGTCATTGATGGATGCATTGCCAGATAACGGCTGAAGCTCTTTCGCCTCCGGTTCCAGGCCCAAATGCCTGAAGACACGGGAGACAATGTCCGTGCGAAGCACATTCAAAGAATACGATCCATCCTCCACGGTCCATTCTTCCGACGGAATGTTGTCGCCCGGATTACTGAGACGAATGCGGGCGGAAAAGGTTGGACTCAATGAAGTGATCTGCCCCGTCACGACAAATCGTGCCTGGAGCTGCCCGGCCAGCTGAGATGCGGTTGGTTTCTTGCCTTCAAGGTTTCCGGTCCTCACCAGCACCAGTTCCTTGTACGTCGACAAATCTTCTTCCAGCACAGAAGCAATGGCCGCGCCCAGGGTATCATTCTCCTGACCCGCGAAGGTAAAAGGAACCACCACGAGAGTGGAATCAAGGGGGAAGAGAATCTTTTGAACGGTAGGAAACAGGACGTAACCGACGATTCCGACAATCCCCACGACAATCAACTTCTTGATCCACGGCGAAAGGTGCTTCTGTCTCTGCTTCAATCCCGCCCGGCGACGTTGAGGCGATGCCTGCTGAGGGGCCGCCTCTTCAGCCTCCTCAGGCCCAGGTTCCGGAGAGGGTTCAGCAACAACAGCTAGTGACGGTGATTCCGGCTCACGCTCCGGCGCCTGCACGGGTTCCGGCTTTGGTTCCTCTTTCGGCGCTGCCGGTGGAGCCTTCTTGAGTCCCTCTTTTACTTTTTCCTCGAGTGCCTTTGCGTCTTCGTCCGAGGAATCAATCGCAAAGATTTCCTTCAGCTTGGAGTCGGCCTCCGCGAACTTGTCTTCATCCACAAATTTGAGGGCCTCTTCCATCAGCTCTCCCACCTGCTGCTTCACTTTTCTCTGAGCGGCGGCCTTCTTCCTCTCTTCCTCTTCGATCTTCCGTTTTTCTTCTTCAATGCGGGACTGAAGTGATTGGGCTCCGGCATGGAATCCGACATGCTTGAAGATTTCTGTTACTTCCTTCTCGGCATCATCCAGTTTTCCTTCCTTGAATAATGCCTCCGCTTTCACAAAGATCTTCTGGACTTTTTCTGCCGTATCCGACTTCTGTTTGTCTTCTTCACCCTTTTTCTTCGCTAATTCGATCTGCGCGGCCTCTTTTGCCTCTCTCTTTGTCGCGCGCTCAGCGGAGCGCTTGGAAGGCATTTGCTGGGCGCTCTTCGACGGCGTGGCAAATTCGGGGATGTTGTCGAGGAGGATCTCATAGACCTCCATGGGCTCGGGGATATTCTTTAATTCGATCGACCCCATATGATACGTCTTGACCTGCATCTTGTTCTTGATCTGGCTGTAGACGTCCTGAGAAATGCAGATACGATTGGGTTCCGTCACTGCTTCGATGCGGGCGGCAATATTGACACCGTCGCCGAAAATGTCATTTCCGTCTGTGATCACGTCTCCGAGGTGGATGCCGATGCGCACCTCTATCTTTTCGAGTTCCTTCTTTCCTTTGTTGTACTTGTAGAATTCCTCTTGGGATTCTATTGCGCATTTCAGGGCATTGACGGCGCTCGAAAAATCCACCATGAAAGCGTCGCCGATCGCCTTGATGATCTTTCCCTCGTATTTGTCAATCGCTGCCTTCAGCGTGTCGTCGTGGACACGCAGAAGCTGCATGGCAAGGTCTTCACTTTCGGCCATTTTCTTCGAAAAGGACTTGATGTCCGTGAACATGATGGCCGCAAGCTTCCTTGTTCCGCGTTCTTTTGCCATCAGCGGGTGCCGACTTGTTGAGGGTGGGGATAACGAAGGTTCATGAGAGGCATGTCGTAAGATATTCAGGGATGGTCAGATTGTCAATGAGATGAGCGACGGGCGTCACAGAAGGGGAAAAACGTTCACACTTAAGGGACGTAGTACTTCTTCACGTATTCGGCAACCATCCTCTCCGTGTTATAGACAGGGATCAGGGTCTTCATTGAGTGGCGTATGCGGGCGATCCATGACCTTGGGATTCCCTTTTCGTCCCGGTCGAAGAACTCAGGAACCACGGACTCTTTCAGGGTTTTGTACAGGTTCTCGAAATCCTGTCGGTCCTGTGTGTCCAAATCGCTCTCACCTGCGTGATCACCAATGGCCCACCCGTTCTTCCCATTGAAGCCTTCACTCCACCATCCGTCCAAAACGCTCAGGTTCAATCCACCGTGAATGAGCACCTTCATTCCGCTTGTACCGCTTGCTTCGAGCGGCCGCCGGGGATTGTTGAGCCACACATCCGCCCCGGCGACAAGCCATCGCGCAACATTCATGTCGTAGTTTTCGACGAACACCACCTTTCCCTGGAGCCCATGATGCTTCGTCATTTCGAAAATCTTCTGAATGAACTTTTTTCCTTCGTTGTCCATCGGATGAGCTTTCCCGGAAAAGATGAGCTGCACCGGTCTTGCCTTGTTATCCATCAGGGACATCATCGCTTCCACATTTCTGAAAATCAACGGCGCCCTCTTATAGGTTGCAAATCGCCGGGCGAAACAGATTGTAAGCGCATCGGGAGAGAGAACCGCGGGAAGTTCGGAATCTCCGCTGCGTCCGCCCTCTCTTCTGAGCCGCCGGCGCACAAATTCCACAAGTTCACGGCGAAGGGTAAAGCGAAGAGCCCAGAGTTCTTCGTCACTTGCCAGGTCCTCGGTTTCAATCTTGTTCCAGAATTCCGGCTCAATGAGCTTGTTGGTCCAATCGTATCCGAGCCGCTTGTTCCAAAATTCGTGTGCACGTGCATTGGCCCAACTTGGCGTGTGAACACCGTTGGTGATTGCGCCGATTGGCACCTCGACGACGGGGCGGGAGGGGTAGAGATGCTGCCACATATCCCGGCTCACCTCTCCGTGGATCCTGCTGACCCCGTTGGCCGCGCGCGACATCTTGAGCGCCATGACGGTCATCGTAAACGGCTCTTGAGAATCGGCCGGATTCACCCTGCCGAATCCCATCATGTGTTCATGAGAAAGCTGTGTAACGCTCCAATACTTTCCCAGAGTTCGACCCATGAGGTCCGATGGAAACCGGTCATGCCCCGCGGGGACGGGCGTGTGCGTCGTAAAAACGCATTGTCGACGGACCTCCTTCTCAGCCTCTTCGTGCGTTTTCCCCGCCGCAAGGTCCTCTCTCAGCAGCTCAAGAACAAGGAAGGCCGAATGTCCTTCGTTCATGTGATAGCATGACGGCGTCACGCCCATGGATTTCAGCAGCCTTACGCCCCCGATTCCAAGCACTACCTCCTGACCTATCCTCGTGTCAATATTTCCGCCATAGACACTCGCTGTCAATCCCTGGTAATGCTCGCTATTCTCGGGAACGCACGTGTCAAGCAGATAGACGACGGTACGCCCGACATTGAGCCGCCACGTTTGAAAATAGACCGTGACATCCCCGATTTCAACTGAATTCAGAAGGCGGCCTCCCTCAGGCAGAGAGACGAGCTCAAGCGGGAGATGCTCAGGAGGCCAGACCGGATATTGCTCCTCCTGCCACCCCTCGTTTCCTATGCGCTGTTGAAAATAACCTTTGCGATAGTAGAGACCAATTCCGATGAAAGGAAGTCCAAGATCGCTGGCCGATTTTGTGTGATCTCCCGAAAGGACCCCCAATCCTCCCGAATAAATAGGGAGAGATTCATGCAGCCCGAACTCGGCACTGAAATACACAATCGGATTCATGAGGGCAGGAACATTTCGCGAGACCCAGGTGGATTTGTCCTTCAGATAATCCTCGAACTCCTCAAGGACAAACTGCACTTTCTTCATGAACTCCTGATCATGCAACCGGGCCTGCAGCTCAACCGAAGAAACCTCGTTGAGGACCTCGACAGCGTTGTGATTGGATTGTTGCCACACCTGAGGCGAAAGGTCCTGGAAGATTGCCTGCGCCTCGGGGTTCCATGTCCACCAGAGGTTGCGGGCCAAGATGTGAAGACGCTGTGAAAGAGAAGAGTGGTCGGCGTTCGGAGGCGTAGATCCCATGCAGCTCGCTGATATTATGAAAGAATATCCACGCCTGCGTGCAGAAACAACATGAGCTGCACTTCGGCGTGCAGGTATCAACTTATTTTGCAAAAAAATCGGCCAAAATTCCAGAAAAACATTCAAAAAGAATGGAAGCGATGGAAGAACCGGGAGAGGAAAGAAGAAAGCCCGACGAAAGGGTCGGGCTTTCTTTCATGGGCTATCGCCACTCGATAGCGAACTTCTACGACTTTGTCCTCAACCTCAGCGAATTCGAAACGACGCTTACGGAACTCATTGCCATTGCGGCTGCGGCGTACATTGGATTCAGCAGGCCAAGCGCCGCAACGGGAATCCCGATCACGTTGTACACAAATGCCCAGAACAGATTCTGCTTGATCGTTCGGACAGTCCTTCTGGAAAGGGATATTGCGTGCACAACATTGAGCAGATCGCCGCTCATAATGGTGATGTCGGCTGTTTCCATCGCAACGTCAGTTCCTGTTCCCATGGCGATTCCGACGTCAGCTTGTGCCAGCGCAGGTGCATCGTTGATCCCGTCGCCGACCATGGCCACAACAGTCCCCTGCTCCTGAATCCGACGAACATGGAGGGCCTTCTCCTGCGGCAGAACGTCGGCAACCACCTGGTCAATCCCAAGCGATTTCGCAACCGAACCGGCAGTTGCTGCTGAATCTCCGGTCAACATGATAACGTTGATTCCCAGCTCTTTGAGCTGCTCAACAGCCTTCCGCGAAGTGGATTTCACTGTGTCGGAAACACCGAAAACACCGGCCGCCGTGCCGTTCACCGCAACGATCACCGCTGTCTTTCCCTGCGAAGCAAGACCGTCAATCTCTGCCGCAACGGCGGAAATGTCTGTTGCCTGATCTTTCATGAAGGAGGGGCTTCCAACGAGAATCTCCGCTCCGTTCACTGTTGCCCGCACACCCAATCCCGAAACCGCCTTGAACAATTCGACGGCGGCAGGCAAGACGTTCTCGCGGGCGGCAAATTCAACAATGGCCCGGGCAAGAGGATGCTCCGATCTGTTCTCGACCGCTGCGGCGTAACCGAGGACCAACCGTCCGTCCTGTTTTCCGGCAGGGATAAAATCTGTAACTGCGGGCCTCCCTTCCGTCAGCGTACCGGTCTTGTCCAGAATGATCGACCGGATCTTGTGCACGCGCTCGAGGCTTTCGGCATTTCGGATAAGAATTCCCTGCGTGGCCCCCCGGCCTGTTCCCACCATGATGGCTGTCGGCGTCGCTAATCCCAGGGCACACGGGCAAGCGATGATCAGCACCGCGACAAAATTGATGAGCGCCGATGAAAAGGGGATCCCTCCGACAAAGAACCACGCGAGAAACGTTGCCACGGCAACACCGATGACCGTCGGAACGAACACAGAAGCAACCCTGTCCGCAAGCGTCTGGATGGGGGCCTTTGATCCCTGCGCCTCTTCAACGAGTCGAATGATCTGCGAAATCAGAGTATCTTTCCCCACGGCGGTGGCACGAACTTCAAGGCTTCCGTCTTTGTTGATTGTTCCGCCCACGACGTTTTTCCCGGGGATTTTTTCAACCGGCATGCTTTCGCCGGTAACCAGCGACTCATCAACGGAACTTGTCCCCTTGAGGATCACTCCATCAACAGGAACCCTTTCTCCGGGCCTCACAAAGAAGACGTCATCTCTCCGAACCTCTTCCACCGGGATGTCCAGTTCGGCGCCGTTCCTCAGAACGCGAGCCATTTTCGGCTGCAAGTTCATCAGGTTCCTGATAGCGTCGGTCGTTCTTCGTTTTGCCCTTGATTCCAGGAGACGGCCCATAAGGATGAGAGTGATGATGGTTGCAGCGGTGTCGAAATAGATGTGACCTGAAGGGTCGCTCACTTGAAGCCATCTCGGGAAAAGGACCACAATGGCGCTGTAGACGTATGCCGAACCCGTTCCCACGGCAACCAGGGTGTTCATATCGGCCGAGCCATGACGCGCAAGTCTCCACGCAATCGAAAAGAAGCGTTTCCCCGAAACCATCATCACAACTGACGTGCCGGCAAGCAGCAGCCGGTTGATTTCATCCATCGTAAGCGGCGACCATGCCATGAACCAATCCATCATTCCTATCATGCTGACCACCATGATGGGGATTGTCAGAATAACGCCGAGAATGAACTCTCCTCTCAGTTTCCTGAATTGTTCGTCCTTTGCCCGTTCGCTCGTTAATTCGTTGATGCGTTGACCCGCAGACTCGTCATCGCGGCCCGGCGAAGGCAGGACGAGCTTGTAGCCGGCCTCTTCCACCGCATGGGAGAGCCGGTTCAAATCGGCCTTCGCGGAGTCGAACGACACGGTTACCTTCTCGGTTGCCAGGTTCACGCTTGCAGATTCGATTCCGTCTGTATTCTTCAGCGCCTTCTCCACACGAACCACACAGCTCGCGCAGGTCATCCCTTCAACTGGAAGGGTTAGAGTCTGAACCCGGGGGCTTTTGTTCTCCATCAGCTTTCCCTTCCCTCTTGCACGGAGATCACACGGTATCCGGCCCTTTCAACGGCCCGGTTGAGCTCCTGGACCCACACCTTGTTCTCGTCACGCCTTACTCTTGCGGATCCAATTTGAACATCGTCAACCTCGACACCGTTCAATTTTGACAATTCTTTCTTAACAGCCATAACACAATGCCCGCAGCTCATCCCCTCGATTTTCAGTTCAGTAGTTTTCATAGATACTCCTTCGTGATCGGTCATCCTTTGATTGTGTCCGGCTTAAGATACGCAGAGAGCTCAAGCGGTGTTTTATGTTTTAGGAAGAAAGGTTAATGATAACGCGGATTTCAGGGATTCACGCGGATTTCGCTGATTCGAGCCTGAAAATGATGACGGTTCTTTGGGCGCCCCGGTCAAACAAAAAAGCCGCTTTCACAAGAAAAGCGGCCCTTCAAGAGAAATGGAAGATCCTCTCAGGAGGCAACATCGTCGATTGTCTTTCGCAGCCCCGACTTGAGGGATTTGAATTGACTTGGGGTCATTCCGGTAACATTCTTGAATTGATTCGAAAGATATTGAACGCTCTTGTACCCGAGCCGGTAGGAGATTTCGCTCAGAGTCAGCTCGCCGTATCGGAGCAGCTCTTTTGCGCGCTCGATTCTCTGTAGGATGAGATAATGCTCAATCGTTACGCCTTCGACCGAAGAGAACAGGCTGCTGAGTCCGTGGTACTCGGCCCCTACCTCGCGTGCGATGAACTCTGAATCCTTCACACGAATCGGGTTACGTTCATGGTCGTTCTGAACCAGCTTCAGAACCGCGTGTTTGACCTTCTCGATCATCTTCACCCGTTTGTCCTCGATCAGCTCGAATCCGTTCTCTTCGAGTGCCTGCTTGATCTCCGCAATCGGAAGGTCCTCCCTTTTTCCCGAGACGACCACTTCACCTAGGGCTACGCTTCGCACATCAAGTCGGAGCCGTTTCAGTTCTTCGCCGACGACCCTGATACATCGCGGACAAACCATGTTTTTGATGTAAAGAGTTGTTACTTGTTTGCCTTCTGCCATTTTCTTCCTGTTGTCATCTCCAAGGGTCAAAGACATTGCACAAACCCGCCTGCCGGTCGTCAGACTTCGATCGTCAGATTGCGATCGTCAGATTGCGACGAATTCTGTCGAACGAATTCTGTCGAACGAACTCTGTCGAGCACACAGAGTAATCTCTCTCAGTGTTCTCTGTGCACCTTAGTGATCTCTGTGTAACCTACCAAGGTCCACATCACCATCTACGCGGGGCATTCTTGATGCAGCGCACGGTATCGCGTGCAATCAGCAGCTCTTCATTGGTCGGTATGACCCAGGCGCTCACGCGAGCATTCTTCGCCG
>DATDRF010000134.1:0-24830 GCA_035291905.1 Bacteroidota bacterium | reverse complement strand
CACGGTACGTCCGTCTTCTTCATAAAACCAAGCACTTCCGTGTAGAATGTGAGGGCTTTACTCTGGTCATCGACATAAACGCTCGAAAGCGTGATCCGCATGAGCTTTCTCCTTACTGAATTCGGACCGTGTTGCCATTGCACGGCCGTGTGAACATACTTCCTGGTCGTCACACCGTCGTTTTGTGTAATTATCGTTAAAAAAAGCTACACGTTCAAGGATCGGCCGCGGGAGGTTTTACTTTGAAATGATTCTCCTGTAGCTTTCATGGAACAGGGCCTTCCCTCATGACCACGTGTTTCTTTGCCTCAGATCTTCACGGCCGCGTCGATCGGTACCGGAAGCTCTTTTCCGCAATCGAACGCGTCAACCCCGATGTTGTTTTTCTCGGGGGCGACCTTCTTCCTCCATTCATCGACTCCCTGCGGCAGGAAGAATCAACAGGGGCGGATTTTGTCGAAGGGTTTCTGGCGACCGAATTCGACCGTCTCCACGCGAAGCTCAAGGAACGTTATCCGTCCGTGTTCCTCATCCTTGGAAATGACGATCCCCGCAGCGAAGAGGACTCAATCGAGCAGGCAGGAAGTGCAGGGTTGTGGAGGAACATTCAGAGCCGCATCGTCACGTTTGGTTCCTATGCTTTTGGGGGCTACGCTTTCGTTCCCCCCACCCCTTTTCGGCTGAAAGACTGGGAACGGTACGACGTGTCGCGATTCGTCGATCCAGGCTGCGTTCCTCCCGAAGAGGGCTCCTTTTCCGTGCCCGTTGACAGGCGTTCAATCTCCCGCCAGACAATTCAGAATGACCTCGAACAACTTACACAGGGAATGGATTTCTCCCGTGCAGTCTTCCTCTTCCATTCGCCTCCCTATGACACGGTCCTCGACCGCGCCGCGCTGGAAGGACGAATGGTCGATCATGCACCGATGGATCCCCACGTAGGGAGCGTGGCAATCAGGCGTTTCCTTGAACGCTCACAGCCTCTTGTGAGCATGCACGGCCACGTTCATGAGTCAGTGGAAGGGACGGGATCGTGGAGAGAGAGGATAGGAAAGACACACATCTTCGGAGGCGCCCATTCAGGGCCCGAGCTGGCGTTGGTGAGGTTTACTTTGGAGAATCCTGCGGACGCGTCGAGGGAGCTGTTGTAGGCCCGAGGGGGAGCTTGCGTGCCTGATCGGTGACGGCACCGATTTTCACGGCAAAGCTGGTTCGCTTTCGGATATCCTCGTCCGTGACAAGATGAATGTCAAGAAGACCTTGTGTCTTGATACCCGTTCTGAGAAAATTCATCTCGCTTAGCGCCTGACTCCAACCGTCAAGCCAGGTCATAAGCCCTTCCTGCTGCTTCTTGGTGCCCGTGACATGAATGATGAGGTCGATGTCGCTTTGGGGCCCCGCGTTCACATTCTTCGTACTGCCCGTCAAGTACATTCCCTTTACGCCGTACCGGTCGGCATCCAAGAGTTTCGCTATTTCCTCCGCCATATGCTGACGCCATCGCCAGTGCTCGTCCGCTTCTCTCCGCTCTGCGATAACTCCCCTTCTCTTTGGAGCCGGTTCGACAGGAACAGTAGGAAGTCCGAGAACTCCAACCGCCTTGTTGACCTCATCATTCATAAGGATGTCCAGCACCAATCCTCCCGACACGCGTGAGACGTCGATCACTTTGAGAACACCCTGAAGGGATGAATACTGCGGCAGAAGATCGGTCAGCATGTTCTCCGAATGGAGGAAAGTCTCGTTGAATTGGACGTCGCCGTCATCGGGAAAGAGCGGGAGGTAACGAATCGATTCCTCGACGAGATCCTGAAAGAAGTGCGTCCCAAAAGAGACTTCAGGGACATAATCCCCCTTTTTTCGGGCGATCTCGATAAGCATGGCGGTATTGTTGATATCGGAGTATGACACACTCACGCCAAGTTTGATGTCCCCACGGCTTCCCCATCGACCCGGGCCCATAAGAATAAAGCGTCGCTTCGGAAGTATCTTGTTCAGCATGCTCACGGCCCTGCCGACCGCCAGGAGGTCACTCCGCTCTCTCAGGTCGCTGTAGGCTTCCGGATCAACGTAGACGATATGTGTAATTCCGGGAATCGCGCCGTTTGAAATGTATTTGTTGGCCGAGAAGATCATTTTTTCTTTCGGAACATCGCGCGGAATCTCTGCAGGAGCCGATTCGGGTCTGTAGCTCTGCGGTCTGCACTGCAGCAGATAGAAATTCTCTCCATCGGAAGCAAACTCTATGTCGACCGGCATTCCGAGTTTCTCGTGAAGGATTGCGATAATCAACCGCATTTTCTTGACAAAATCCGTTCTTCCCTTGAGCCCTTCGAACGTAACAACAAAGGGCTCTTTTGAATAATCCACCTGCATTCCCAACGGCTGCCTCAAACGATCCTGGTCCAGCATAGAGACTATCTGGGGGGTAGCCGGGAATTCTTCTCCGTGTTTTATGATGAACTCCCGAATATCGATCGATTCGAACGTGTTTGTCCTCAGGTTGATTACATCCATTTTCTTTGGCGAATAACGGATTGATTCCTCCAGAGTCACATTGACATGAAGATCGGGCTGGCCCGGCGCAAACAGGATGGGATAATCGTCGCTCAGACGATCGACGGCCCGAGTTCCGAGGCCGGCGACAAGGCGAACCAAGCCATCTTCACGTCTTATCCTCGAGGACCATCGAAATTCGTTGTTCGAGAATGCAACCCCCGCGTAAGACGGCAGGAAGTAGTCCCCAATCCTTCTCCCCACCACTTCCTGAATCATGATTCCCATTTCTTCGTTGAAATCCGTCAACCCATGTTCCGCTCTGTATTGGATCGGGTCCGGGCTGAATACAGATGCGTACACCTCTGCCACTGCATCCGTCAATGCAACCAAGCGCTCCTCCCTGGACCCCTGATTGGCAATAAAGAGGCTCTTGTACTTTCCGGCAAAGGAGGTTCCCATACGATCTTCGAGGAGGCTCGAACTCCGGACAATCAATGGGCGGTCCCCGAAGTCATCGAGGGCGAGAGAAAGGCCTTTCAGCATCTCAGGCGGAAACGGTGAGTTCTTGAAAACCTGCACCACGTAGGGGTATTCCTGCCGTACCTGACCGAGATCTTTGTATTTCTGGTCGATGACGTCTTCGAGATTGTTATGGTACATGAAATTCAGAATGCCGTCTGATGCCAGGTACCATGTTTTCGGAATCCTCACATTTTTCAGGAGTTCCTCATCCCCAATCGAGTTCTGGAGAATGGCGGAGGCAAGGAGCAGGCCGGAGCTCTTTCCCCCAAGTTTCCCGTGACTCCCGGCGGGAAACACAACCCTGTGAAGGAGGTTCTGAAAATCCCTCAAGGCAAAGAAGTGTTTTGCCACGTTGATCGCCTGGGGTTGATCCGTCAGAAACCGCCTGATCATCGCGACACGGAATGTGGCATCTCGTGCCGCCGAGAGTTCTGTCCCCTCAGGATCGAGATGATAGTACCGATCCAGCGCGTCGACGACATCAGTGTGAGATGACGCCGGATTCTCGATAACACTTATGAGGAATGAAGACCGATCTTCTCTGATCCATCGCTGAACAAGCGCCAACGTTTCCGCTTCGCCCAGAAAGTCGAGGGCAATTCTGAACACTTCATCCACTTTTTGGAGAAACAGCTGAACCGTCTCTTTCGGCCGCGGGCGATTTGCATCGTCTGCCGTACTCGCATCGGTATAGCCAAAGGCAGGGTTGAACGAGGCGAGAAGCTTCTCAGCTTCCTTGCTGCCGCTCCAGCACAAATAGTTGGTCATTTTTCTCGTTATGCGCAGAAGAAGCTGCGGATTCGTCCTACGAAGAAGCTCAAGGATCGTTGCCCATCCTCCCTCCCGCTCTTTTTCACGATG
Source organism: Bacteroidota bacterium (assembly GCA_035291905.1). Taxonomy (GTDB): domain Bacteria; phylum Bacteroidota; class Ignavibacteria; order UBA10030; family UBA10030; genus JACPLA01. The sequence continues at coordinate 20,948 of DATDRF010000134.1, read as the reverse complement.
CTGCTCGAAAACCTCCCCCAACTGGCGGTGAAGAAGGTAATGATTCAACCATTCAGCAATACTCCCCAGAAGTTTCCGCTCCTCTTTCAGAAACGGCCCATCCGCCGTGCCAGGAACCTCCTGCGTGTAGAAGACGCTAATCTTCCCGACGATCTCCTCCTGAACGACAATGTCGGCGGACTGCTCCCACGGCGTCGATTGAAATCCATCCGGTTCATACACGTCATCCCCCACTTCGATTCGTGCCCGGCAGATTTCGGGATATTGCCATCCGCGGGGGATCACTTCGATGATCTTCCGCATAACCTCTGTCTGCTGGAGGTTTGGCTGATTCGTGATTTCAATGACGGCATACAGACAGTTGAGTTCCTTGGCTCTCTCTTTGAGGTCACGAAGTAGATTATCTATCGGTATTTTCGCGTCCATTAAGGATTTCTCTCTTGGAGATGCTGCGTCATTTGTGGATGGCTCCCATCCCCTTCCGTCCGTCAACTCTAATCTCCAACGGTTTGTTCAACCGCACATGACGAACAAACGATGTTTCGCATATTGCTTTCTGTGCAGCGAGCCAGGCCCAATCAATCACAAATTGTCCCTCATGATGAACTGAGAAGAAACAGACGCCGAAGCTCATGAGATTATGGAAGAAGTGGGAACCTTGACTCATGTCGACATTCATTGAAGGGAGAGTTGCTTCGACGATCGCCCTCGCAGAGGAGATCTGTCCCCAGTTCACCGGAATCCCAAGCCAGGGATCTGAACTCCCCCACCTTCCGAACCCGATCATCAAACTCGTGCGTCCCTCTTCGATAAGAGAACGATTGATTCCTTCGAGATCCGCGGCAATCACGGCCGTTTTGCTCTTATCGAACCGTTCAGGAACGACGTAGACAATATCGCAAATATTGTTGTTCCGTCCATTGCCACAGGCTCTTTCGGAAGCGACAAGAACCTGATCGCCCGAAAGTTCCCGCTCGCTGATTTCGATCTTGTCGCTCGAAACCAGCATTTTCCGAACCTGCAGGCAGCCGAACCGAAGGGGATGCATTGTCAAGGCGAATTCGATCTCAACGGCAGCCGAAAGCTCTTTTTCACAGGCTCTCAGGAGCATTTGAACTATATCGTTCACGGGCAGACTGTTCGACACGAGCATAGGAGCGAAGGTAAGAATGCGCGGCCCACGGTCGGCAACTCCGATGGACAAGCGATCGGAAGCGGGATTCAGCGTCGAAGCGAGCATGGCAAGCGTCCCGTCCTGTTCGGCATCGACCAATGAGCCTCTGACAAGATACTCGGTCTCCTTCATGGGGTCATATGCCGGAGGAGATCCCATGTTGACGGACCAGAATTCAGTTTGGGTTTGCTCCGCAAGTTCATGCACATTGGCAAAAGGTGGACTTGCCTTTGGCCTGGAGGGAGAGTATGTCCAGCAAAGTCCCCCGTCCACGATTGTTTTGCCCAGGCCCAGGGCGAGTTGTGCGACTCCTTCTTGCGGCTTTGCCGAACCAGTCGGATAGAAGTTCCACGACCTCGCAACGCCGGACAACTCAGGATAAAACCGCTCGTCACGTCTGTTGCCGACCACCTCCTGAATGATAACGGCCATTTGCTCTTCCGCAGCGTCGGGAAGCACCCTGCGGTATGATTTTGCCGACTGGGAGAAGGTTGAGGCATAGACGAACTTCACCGCCTCGACCAATTTTGCAAACCGAATGTCCGGGTCGGGCTGGTTGTTCGGAATCATCTTTGTCTGATAGATTCCGGCGAATGGTTGGTTCATTGCGTCTTCAAGGAGGCTCGAAGAACGAATCGCGAGAGGCGTGTGGACACCCTCGATAAGTGCACGAAGATCGCCAACGAGCTCGAAAGGGAGATCGGCCTTCAGGAATCCACGAATGATCTTGTCGTCCGGTTCCAAAGAGGCGGCAAGTTCGCGGAGCCGGTTGCGATCCATGAATGCGGCAAAATGTCCGGTGCCGATCACGGCGAGGCGGGGGATGGATATTCCAATTTCGGGGAATTTCTTACAATCGCCCTCAAGCTGCTCGAGCACGCTCTGAAACTGTTCCAGGCCCTGAGCCTTTCCACCCATCGACCCGGATCCGATGAGTGAGAGCTGTTCTTCGGCACCGAAGAATCTCCTCGAAAAAACGGACGGTATTTTGGGTGTCGTCATCCTTGTCGTTCCGTCCAGTGAAAGTGTGAAGGCCTGCCTACGCCCGGCAGGCCCTCGCGCTCCATGCTCTATGTCTTGTATCTCAGATCCAACCGCGGTCACGGCTGGCCTGCGCCACACGGCCTATTGCTATGACGTAAGCAGCATCACGCATCGGCAATCCTTTCGATTTCGCGAGATCTGAAACGGCATTAAAGGCCGCTGTCATCTTAATGTCGAGCTTGCCGAGCACTTCGTCGCGCGTCCAATAGTAATTCATGTTGCTCTGGACCTGTTCGAAATAACTGCATGTGACACCGCCGGCATTCGCCAGAAAATCCGGGATAACGAAAATCCCGCGTTCGGAGATAACTTTGTCAGCTTCCGGTGTTGTCGGGCCGTTCGCTCCTTCTGCAATGATCTTCACTTTCCGACTTATTGAATTAACATTGTCTTCTGTGATCTGGTTCTCGATCGCCGCCGGAATCAGGATGTCGACCTCCTGACTCAGCCACTGATCGCCTGCCTGAATCTCGTAACCCAACCCCTTCGCCTTCGATTTATCGATTCCTCCGAACGAATCCGAAATTTTCTGAAGCTCTGCGAGGTCGATTCCCTTCTTTCTGAGGAATGTATTGGGGGCCTGGTCCTTCTGGTCCCAGCACGAGACGCAGACGACCTTTCCGCCGAGTTGTTGATACAGTTCAATAGCGTACTGCGCGACATTCCCGAATCCCTGTACGCTGGCAGTGGTATTCTCCGCCTTGAGGCCAAGCTGCTTCAACGCTTCGCGAAGGGTTATGACAACCCCGTACCCGGTCGCCTCTTTCCGCCCCAGTGAACCGCCCATCCCCACCGGCTTTCCCGTGATCAGGCCCGGATACCTGCCACCGCTGATCGTTTCATATTCATCGAGCATCCAGAGCATATGCTGCGGACCCGTCATGACATCAGGTGCGGGGACATCGGCCAGCGGGCCGACATCGCGCGCAATCTGGCGGATCCAACCGCGGCAGATCTGCTCCTGCTCACGTTGACTGAGACTATGAGGATCACAAATGACTCCACCCTTGCTGCCGCCGAGCGGAATGTCTACAACAGCGCACTTCCAGGACATCCACATCGCAAGCGCGCGGATTGTGTCGATGGTTTCCTGGGGGTGAAAACGGACTCCGCCTTTTCCGGGGCCTCGCGCGTCATTATGCTGAACGCGAAATCCCCGAAAGACCTTCACACTCGCGTCATCCATACGGACGGGGATGTTGAAATGATATTCCCGCATCGGGGTGCGCAAAAGATCGCGCGTACCTTGATCCAGCTGAAGCTTTTCGGCAATTCTATCAAACTGATGTTGAGCTACTTCAAATGCATTAAAAGCCTTATTTTTCATGGAATTCGTACTCAGAAGTGGTTACTCCGTTGACTATCTTTTGCTCCGATGATAGACAAGAAGTGTGCCGTCTGAGTCACTCAAAAATACACGGAAATCTGTGAGTCCTCAGCCCAAAATGGCCCGGTTTTGTCAAAATCAGGGGGAATTTCTTGTTTTCGGGGAGGTAGATTCTGAAAAAGAGTAACTGATGATCCGATGCCCCATCAACGACAGCGGAGAATGCGGGCCGTCATGCGGGAAGGCGACGCTCTATGAGATGATCATTCCTTGAATCCCCCGACGAATGTCCAAGAGCCAACAGGCCGGCCATTCGGACCAAGCCTGACCGAAACGGTCGAAACGGGATCCCTGCGCCACGCAGCAGTAAGCAGCAGCGTGTCCGCATGAATCACACTTGCGGAATAGAACCCATCGACATTCTCCTTCAAGAGGTTGGGGACATGGTAGCCTATGTATGTCCCATGGCCCCCTCCTCTTGCTGAAGGTCGATTTCGGTATTGATATGCATGTGACATAAGTCCATTGAGGTCGCGAAGCAATGCATTCTTCGCCAGGTCCGCTCCGCTGAACGATGACGCCTGCAGCAGGAACAGCAACAGCAGAATTGTATTGGCTACCGATCCAAAGGCCCCGAGGTTGCGCCCCCACTTTGTGGCAGTCATTGCAGAGGATGGGATAATACCGTTTTGAATACTCTCCATATCGCGCCTCGCCATTCGCACGGCCGCTATTCCCAGGAAAGGTGCCAACAAAATTAGCACCATGGCAACCGACGACAACGCGTCATCCGAGGCGACCGTGGCAAAATATTCATTTGCAAGAAATCCAGCGGGCACAAGAAGGACGCTTGATATGGCCAGGGTCAGGAGAGTTTTCCTTCTCCTCGCAAGCGGACCCGGTAACGCAGATGACATTCGATAGGCCGGCACAGTTCTCCCCTCCGATATCTATGGAACCGCAATGTTGGCCGGAAAATTACAAAAAGGGGGAAAGCTGCGCAGTGAGCACCCACACAGACCAGTATTGACAGGATGATGTGGTTTGCTATTTCGCCAAACCGACTACGCCGCAAGCGAGCCTGCCGCCCGCGTTTCCTGTGGGCTGCGTCTTCAGGTCGTCTTCCTTTTCGTGCACAATGACCCCGCGGCCTAAGATGGAGCTAGCTCCGCTCAGGGCAATCATGGAATCGACATACTCGAGGTGGGCGTTGCCGTCTTTGTCAGCCTCGAGGTTTCCCATATCGCCGACATGTCTCTTTTCGCTCATCGGCATGCTGTGAGGCATTTGTCCGGGGTTGTAATGTCCGCCGGCCGCCATGCCGTCATCCGAACTGCAGTCGCCGTACTCATGAACATGGAACCCATGCTTGCCGGGGGTGAGTCCGGAGATGTGCGCGGTGACCTTCGTTCCGCCTTTCACAACTTCGAATATCACAATTCCTTTGACGGGAGAGCCTTTGGTGGGAGAAAGAACTGCAATGGCCTTTGCGGGCGGACCAGGCGGCGCTGACCCGTGTTCCATTTGAGCAAATGCTTCTGCAGCGAACATGATCAATGCGCCTGCAACAACTGCAGTGTGTTTTATCATGGAATTCCTCCTTTGTGGTTCGGCGTTGGAAAGATCAACATACGGACTTCAAAAACGTTGCTGCTTTCAATTCAAACCTCCTTACTCCTCTGCCTGCCGGTCGTCAGACTTCGCCGAACTCTGGCGAGTTTACCCGCCGTGCGGTTTGGCGGGCAGGCCCTTTACAAAAGGGGGAGATACTTCCGTAATAGAACCTCGTCAACACTTCTTGATCATTTCAACACTGCCATCCGCGAAATCCACGTGAATCTGTGAAATCTGCATTAATCCCCGAAGCTGATCCCAAGATCGCGAGCGGTAAGGACCGTATCGCAATCCAGCGGGACGCATTTCATTCTGTTTGTTGCCTCTTCAAGAGGTACATATCGAACGGTGGGAGGATCCAGTGCAACCATGACGCCCGAACGCCCCTCTTCGATGGCGCGGACAGCGGCCGCCCCAAACCGCAAGGAGATCAGCCGGTCGAACGTAGTCGGTGTACCTCCCCTTAGCAAGTGTCCCAGGACGACACAGCGTGTCTCTCTTCCCGTCGCCTTCTGTATCTCCGCTGCCACAGTCTCCCCGATTCCTCCAAGTCGCTCCGCACGGCCGATTTCCTTCGAAACCACGGAATGAGTCCCGCCCTTCGGTTTCGCCCCCTCGGCAACGACCACTATGGCAAATTTCGATCCCTGAGTGTACCGCTCTTGAATCTTCACCGCGACTTTCTGAATGTCGTAAGGGATCTCGGGAATGAGAATCGCATCGGCCGTCGCGGAGACCCCTGTATTAAGAGCTATCCATCCGGCATAGCGGCCCATCACTTCGACTACCAAGACCCGCTGATGCGCCTCGGCCGTGGAATGCAGCCGATCCACGCACGCCGTAGCAAAAGAGACGGCCGTATCAAAGCCGAAGGTAATGACTGTCTTGTCCAGGTCGTTGTCGATCGTTTTCGGTACGCCAACAACCTTGATCCCTTTCAGTCCTATTGCACGGGCGATGGAGAGGGAACCGTCACCTCCGACGGCAACCAATCCGTCAATGTTGTGCTCCTTCAAGGCACGGACGACATCATCCGTGCGATCGACCTCTTTCATGCTCCCGTCGGCTTGTTTCATCGGAAACTTCAGAGGATTGATCTTGTTCGAAGTCCCGAGAATCGTTCCTCCGAGATGGGTTATTCCTCTCACCTTGATTCGGGTGAGGGGAATCAGGCCCCCTTCGGGGTAGTCTTCGGGCATCAGAACGCCGCCGTATCCTTCACGAATTCCAAAGACCTCCCAGTTTCTGTTGATTGCAGAGACGACCGTTGCACGGATGACGGCATTGAGTCCCGGTGCATCACCGCCGCCGGTTGTGATGGCTATTCGTTTGACTGCGTTCGTTTTCATAGGCTCTTGTCGCTCGGTTGGTAAAGGGCTGAAGCCCTTGTCTTCGTTTAGCATTGGTTAACCCCGACCTAAAGGTCGGGGCAATTCCACTTCATCAGGTCGGGCAATTCCACTTCATCTGGTCGGGCAATTCCACTTCATCTGGTCGGGATAATTCCACTTCCCAAGTCGGCGCAATTCCACTTCCCTGGTCGGGTAACCTCGATTAACACTCACCTTCTTCTCTTCCTAAAAGAGAAGGAGGATGAAGGTTTACGACCCTATCGGGTCGAAGACCCGTAGGGGGGAAGAGTCTTCTACTTTAACTCCTGAAGAAGATACGAATATGCCAACGCCGTTCTCTCGGCGCGTTGGCGATTCGTTGACGCTCCGCCATGCCCGCCTTCGATGTTTTCAAAGTAGAACACCTTGTGCCCCATCTCCTCCATCTTTGCGACCATCTTTCTCGCATGTCCGGGGTGGACTCTGTCGTCGGCGGTGGAGGTGTTAAAGAAGACCCGAGGATACTTGGCCTCCCTTTTCACGTTCTGATACGGCGAGTACTTGCCAATGTATGCCCACTCTTGAGGAATGTCAGGGTTGCCGTACTCCCCCATCCAGCTTGCCCCGGCCAGGAGTTTGTTGTATCGCTTCATGTCAAGCAGCGGGACGCTGCATACCACCGCACCAAACAGGTCGGGCCGTTGCGTGAACGCCACGCCAACCAGCAGACCGCCATTGCTGCCTCCGGTGATCCCGAGGTGTTTCGAGGATGTGACCTTGCGCTTGATAAGATCCTCCGCAATTGCAAGAAAATCGTCGTACGCTCTTTGGCGATTCTCTTTTATTGCAGACTTGTGCCACGTAGGTCCGAACTCTCCCCCGCCGCGGATGTTCGAAACGACATACACTCCGCCGTATTCGAGCCACAACTTTCCGATCAATGCGGAGTAGGCAGGGCGGCGTGCTATCTCGAATCCGCCGTATCCGTCGAGGAGCGTCATGTTTGTTCCGTCGACTTTCATGCTCTTTGCGTGCACGACAAAATACGGGATCATTGTTCCGTCTTTCGACGGAGTCTCGTACTGTTGAACCTCATATTTGCTCGCATCAAAGAACGCGGGGAGGCCTTTCACGAGCTGAATCTTCCCGGATTTCCCGTCTGTGGTCGAAAGGGTCGTCGGAGTCAAGAAATCCTGATAGGTAAAGAAATATCGATCTGAGTAGTTGTCTGCTTCAGCAATCCCAATCGTGCCGAATTTTGGGGTATTCACCCTTTCCCCCTTCCATCTCCCTTCCTTGAAGCGAAACTCATACAGCTCACTGCGAACATTGTTCAATATGCTCACGAGGAGGAGATTCTCGGTCGATGAAACTCCTGCGATGCTTGACCGCGGTTCCGGCTCAACAATCGCCGCAAACGACCGCTCACCCTTCAGGAAGGCATCGTAGCCCATCCCGATCAACGAGCCAGTCCTGAATGTCATTCCTCCCACGGTCCAATCGGACTTAAGATTGAGGATCATCTGCCCCTTGACCAGACTCATGTCCGCATCTTCGGGAATCTCGAGCTTCACAAGCTTTCCCTGCTCCACGACATATGTTTCGCTGTGATAGAAGTCCTTCGATCGTGATATGATCTCGTACTGCCGCTCCCGTGCAACAACAACCCCTCCCCAGACTCCCATATCGTTCTTCCCACCTTCGAAAACGAGGGTCGCCTGTTCGAGCGGAGTTCCCCGCTTCCAGAGTTTTGTCATCCGTGGATAACCGGAGGTCGTAGTTGTTCCCTCCCCAAAATCCGTATTGACGTAGAGGGTATTGATATCTTTCCAGCTCACAGAGCCCTTGGCCTTCTTAAGAAAGAATCCATCTTTCACAAACTGCTTCGACTCTGCATCGAATTCCCGCATCTCCACGGCATCTCCGCCGCCCGGAGAGAGCCGCACGATACACCGTTTCATTTCCGGCTCTAGCCAGCTTGCCCCCGCGAAGACCCAGAGAACTCCCTCCTTTTTCGAGAGCTCGTCGATGTCGAGGACCGCCTCCCAGTCGGTGGAATTGTTCAGGTATGAGGCCAGAGGCATGCGGCGCCAGATTCCTCTCTGGTTCTTCTTGTCCTGCCAGAAATTGTAGACCTGGTTCCCGACGATGTTCGGGTAGACTATTCGCTCGTCTGAGTCCAGAATCTCGAGATTCCTGGTCACAAGGTTCTCGTATTCTTTGTACTTCTGGAGATATTCCAGCGTCGGTTTGTTCTTTTGATTCACCCACTCCATCGAGCGGGCGCCGTTAACATCTTCGAGCCAGAGATACGGATCTTCCGGCACTTGGGAGTAGACCGTCACTGTCAGGAGCAGCAAGGCACCGATGAAGAGTAGTCGTTTGTTCATGATTGGTTCCTTCAACGTAAGGGGCATCAGTAGGGGAAATGTGTGCGCACAATTTATCCTACGGTAGCCCAAAGTGCAAGGGATTGAGAAGATCCCGGCGCCATGGAGGTACAAAAATAGACAAAAATATCACCGCCAGTCCAATTGGCATCAGGATTCGGCACAAAGGTCTGTTTGATTTGGTACAAGAACTTCGTATATTGGTGCTCGCTTTTCCGAAATTTGGGAAACTCTTGTGGGCAAGAAACGAATGATCACACCAACGCCGGCTGTGGCTTCAAAAAAACAGGCATCCCGTTACATCGGTCTCTCCCGCGAAACACTTCTTCGCTGGTACGACGATATGCTCCTCGTTCGTCGGTTTGAGGAGAAGTGTGCCCAGCTTTATGGAATGGGAAAGATCATGGGATTCTGTCACCTGTATAACGGCCAGGAGGCTGTTTCCACGGGTGCTGTCATGGGCGCCCTCAATCCCGACGATTATGTGATTACAGCCTACCGAGATCATGGCCTTGCCATCTCCAAGGGCGTTGATCCAAAAGCGATCATGGCAGAGCTCCTGGGGAAACACACTGGAACGACGAAAGGCAAAGGCGGGTCGATGCATATCTTCGACCGCGACAAGAACTTCCTTGGGGGCCATGCAATAGTCGGTGGACACCTCCCCATTGCAGCGGGGGTCGCTTTTGCGTCGAAGTATCGGGGAGAGAAACGTGTTATCCTCTGCTTCATGGGAGACGGGGCGACCAATATCGGAGAATTTCACGAGTCTTTGAATCTGGCCGCATTGTGGAGTCTCCCGGTCATCTACATCATCGAGAATAACATGTACAGCATGGGAACCTCGGTGGAACGGTCCTCGGCGGTTGAAGACATGACCAAGAAGGCCCGTGCATACGATATGCGAAATGAGGTTGTTGACGGGATGAATGTTCTTGATGTCTACGAGAAAGTGAAAGCGGCCGTAGAACATGCCCGGAAGACATACGAGCCTTCCCTCCTTGAAGTTCGGACGTACCGTTACCGCGGCCATTCGATGTCTGACCCGGTTCACGGGCATTATCGAACGAAGGAAGAGGTGGAAGAACGGAAAAAGCATGATCCGATCAGCCTTTTTGCAGAATCCCTGAAATCCGGTTCGATGATCACGGACGAAGAGCTCGATGCTGCAGAAAAGAGAATCAAGGCAGTTGTTGACGAGTGCGTGGACTTTGCGGAAAACAGCCCGGAGCCGCCCCTCGAAGAACTTTGGAAAGACGTCTACTACGGAGAATAGCGGATGGCTGTAGTCAGCCTCAGAGAAGCGCTGAACCAGGCAATGGATGAAGAGATGACACGCGACGAACGCGTGTTTCTCATGGGTGAAGAGGTTGCCCAATACAACGGCGCCTACAAAGTCAGCCAGGGACTTCTGGCAAAATACGGTCCCAAGCGCATCGTCGATACGCCTATTGCGGAATCGGGTTTTGCGGGAATCGGAATCGGCGCGGCGATGGCGGGACTCCGCCCCATTGTGGAATTCATGACCTGGAACTTCTCATTGGTTGCCTACGATCAGATCGTGAATCATGCTGCAAAGATGCTCTCGATGTCGGGCGGCCATTTCAACGTCCCCATCGTTTTCAGAGGACCCGGCGGCGCAGCTCACGGGTTGGCTGCAACCCACTCACAGGCATTGGAGGCGCTGTACGCTCATATACCCGGCCTCAAGGTTGTGATGCCGTCGAATTGCAGAGATGCAAAAGGACTGCTCAAGAGTGCAATCCGGGAAGAGAACCCGGTCATCTTTATAGAAAGTGAAGTGATGTACGGGGATAAGGAAGAAATTCCCGATGGAGAGTACACCATTCCCCTCGGTCAAGGAGAAGTAAAGCGGGAAGGTTCCGACGTGACACTCGTCTCGTGGTCGAAAATCCTTGCCCGTGTCGTCCTCCCCTCCGTTGAAAAGCTCGAGCAGGAACTGGGCGCCTCCATTGAAGTCATTGATCCTCGGACCATCAAGCCGATGGATTATGATCTCATCGTCGATTCTGTAAAGAAGACAAACCGGCTGGTCATTGTTGAAGAGGGATGGCCATTCGCCGGCGTAGGCGGCCAGATTGCCTATGAATTGTCCAAGCGCGCCTTCGATGATCTCGACGCACCGGTGGAGCGCGTGACGCAGGAAGACGTACCCTTGCCGTACGCGAAAACGTTGGAGAAAGCATCCCTTCCCAACTATGACAAAATCAAACGCGCCCTCGAGGCGGTCCTTTACAAGAACTGACTGACCGATTCTCATGGCTACCAAAATCATGATGCCAAAGCTGAGTGATACCATGGAAGAGGGTGTCATTCTGAAATGGCTTCGAAAAGAGGGTGAAAAGATCAAACAGGGCGAGATCCTCGTCGAGATCGAATCAGACAAGGCGGACATGGAGCTCGAAGCCTATGATTCCGGAGTCCTTCGGAAGATCGTCGTCCCTGCTGGCGGGAAAGCCCGCATAGGTGCGTTGATCGCGGTCATCGCTGAGGCAAACGAGGATATTTCGGCACTGCTCTCCGATGCGCCCTCTCCGCAACCGGCTACCGTGAAGAAGGCTACCGAGCCGTCCGTTCCACAGACCGTCAAGGCACCTGCCGCTCCGCAAGCACAGGCACCTGCCGTTTCGCAGCCGACAGACGGAAGGGTCAAGGCCTCCCCTCTTGCAAAACGCATCGCACAAGACCGTGGCATCAATCTGACCCGCGTGCAAGGGACCGGCCCGAGCGGACGCATCATCAAACGGGATCTCGAGGGAGCACCAACCGGCGGATTCGTCCCGCGTCCCTCCGGACCGATTACCCCCGGAACCAGCGAAGACGTTCCCCTTTCATCCATTCGCAAGACCATTGCGAAACGGATGACAGAGAGCAAAGCCACTGCACCGCATTTCTACGTCACGGTAGAAGTCGATATGGAACCTGCCATCGCTTTCAGGGAACAGATTCTAAATGCAACCGAGCTGAAGATCAGCTACACAGACATTCTTATCAAAGCCGCTGCCTCGGCCCTGATGGGCCATCCCGGCGTGAATGCCACATATCTTGGCGAGTCCATGCGCCAGCACCATTTTGCCCACATTGGCGTTGCTGTGGCGTTGGATGAAGGTCTTGTCACCCCTGTCATCAGGAATTGCGAGCAGAAGAGGATCGACCAGATCAATCTGGAGCTCAGAGATCTGGTCCAACGCGCTCGAAACCGCAAGCTGAAACCCGAGGAATATCAGGGTTCAACCTTCACCATCAGCAATCTCGGGATGTTCGACGTCGATGATTTTGTAGCCATTGTGAATCCGCCCGAAGGAGCCATCCTGGCAGTTGGCTCCATTGTGGAACGGCCCGTCGTCCGGAACGGAAAGATCAGGATCGGCCACACAATGAAGATGACGCTCTCTGCCGATCACCGGATCATCGACGGTGCTGTCGCAGCGCGCTTTCTCCAGGATCTGAAGAAATTCCTTGAGAGCCCCGCTGCTTTGACGATCTAACCCCGCCAACAAGAAGTTGATATGCTTCAGACCCGACCGACGTCGGGTTCTTTTTTTATCCTCATGACCAAAACGGTTCGAGAACAATTTCAACTGGAGATTGAGGGCGCGGGACTTCCCTTTGTCGCCTTCTGCATAGCGCTGAACCTCAGCGCCGGCCAGCTCGCCGCAGCGCTAAAACTCCCAATCTACCTTGATTCCGTGGGCACGGTTCTCGTTGCCGTCCTGTGCGGTCCGTGGTCGGCGATCTCGGCGGGTGTCATCTCGAACGTTCTCGCCTCAGCGTTCGGCAATCCCGCAATGGTCTTTTTTGCTCCCGTCGCGGCAGTCATAGGGGGATTCACAGGGTTCATAGCCAGCCACGGCTGGTTCCGAAGATGGTATATCGTTCCGCTTGGCGGAATCCTCCAGGGCGTGATTGCCGCCATTGCCTCGGCGCCGATCGCGGCCTATCTGTTCAGCGGCGTCATGCTCGCCGGAACGGATGTGCTCGTCCTCTATTTTCGCTCCGTCGGCAACACGCTTCTGCAGAGCGTCTTCTTTCAGGGACTCTCCTCCGATCCCGTCGACAAGACCATCACGTACATTCTCGTCTTTCTTCTTTGCCGCAATCTGCCTATTCGCCTGCTCCAGCGATTCCGAGGCGGGAACAATCTTCCCCACAACAAAGCGATGGACCGCAGCTATGCGCTTTGACGTAGGCGAAAAACTCTCCCTCACACTCTTCCTTCTCCTTTTATCCATTGTGCTCCCATGGCACTTGAACGGAGTCCTTTTCCTTTTGCTCGTGCTGTTCCGCTATGCTTTCAGGCCATTCCGACCGGTTTCGGATGCCTCGCGCCGACGCTCCTCTGCACTCGCCAGTTATCTTACGATTGTCGTCCTCCTCATGACCATCGTGAACGGACTTTTGATCAAAGAGGGTACATTGTGGCCCCTGCCGGGCGGGTTCACAATGTCCAGTGAGGGTGTTACATTCGGGTTGCGAACAGGGATGCGGTTGCTCGTGATCGCCATGTCGCTTCTCCTTTTCTTCGGATCCACACCGATCCCCCGGCTTGCCCAGTTCCTCCAGAGCGTTGGCTGGCCCGTGCAACTGGTGATGACACTGCTGCTCACGCTTCACTTCATTGACACTGTTCCGGACAGGGTCTCCCTGATCTTCACTGCCCAAGAGGCACGGGGAGCTCCGGTGAGGGCGAACATTCTCGCCAGAACAAAGGCATTCTTCCTCATCCTCTCCCCGCTTCTCCTTTCCGGGATCGTTGAGAGCATCGACCGGAGCATGGCACTGGAACTGCGCGGTTTCCATGGCGGTGCGAAGCTCTCGTTCCGAGGAGATGAGACTTCACGCGGCCGTATGACCATGGTCAGCATGTTATTCCTGATACTTTCCATCTTGTGCATCGTCTGGATTATTCTCAGATGGCTCCTTCAGTAAGCATACGGTCCCTGCACTATCAGTATTTTGATGGGGCACCCTTCGCGCTGAAGGATCTCTCCGTTCACATTGCCTCCGGGTCATGTACAGCACTCCTGGGCCCTTCGGGTGCGGGCAAGACAACCCTGCTTCAGATTCTCTCCGGAATCATCGGAGCTCAATTCACTACGGGCAAAGCGAGCGGCAGTGTTTTAATCGGCGATGACGAGTTTCGACCGATTCCGCAAAAAGTGCTCTTCCCGTCCGTCGGTTACCTGATGCAGGATGCCTCTGTTCAACTCTCTGGAATCAAAGAGACGGTGGAAGAAGAATTAGCATTTGCCCTCGACAACATGGGGATCGATGGTTATGAGCGTCGGGAAAGGGTCTCACAAGCATTGTCCCGTCTTGACCTCGGTCGGCTTGCCAATCGGAGGCCACACCAACTTTCCGGAGGAGAGCTTCAAAGGACGGCGCTGGCATCGATCCTTGTCGCGCGTCCGTCGCTCCTTGTGCTTGACGAACCGGTCAACGCACTGGATAGTCTCGGTCAACAACGCATGGTAAACGTGCTTCGCTCGCTTAAGTGCTCCACCACCGTTCTCTTCGCCGATTCCGGAATTGAGTTCGCCCTTGCGGTCGCCGATACTTTTCTCGTCATGCAAGGCGGCTCAATTCTTTTTTCAGGAACGCGGAATCAATTCCTCAATTCCCTTGACTCTTTCTACGATCTTCTTCCCGTCAATCAATGGAGCGAGGTCGTCCGCAAGTGGGGAAAAACCACGGTACATCCTCGCGTGGCGGGGCTTCTTTCCCTATGATACAATTCGACAATATTTCATTCCGATATGCTCACGACATCGAGGTATTCAGAGATCTCCGTGTCGGGATCGCGGCTGGCGAACAAATCCTGATTGTCGGAAGGAATGGTGCAGGAAAGAGTACATTCCTGAAGCTCCTGAACGGGATTGTTCGTCCCGGCTCGGGCGATGTGACGGTGGGCGGGCTTAGTACACAAAAACATCCGACTTCGCGGCTTGCGGCTGAGGTGAGTGTTACCTTTCAGAACCCGGCTCATCAGATCTTTGCGTCGACTGTTTTACAGGAAGCGGAATTCGCACCAAAGAGCCTTCGAAGAAAGAACCCCCGCGAACGCGCTCAAGAGGCACTCCGCCTTTTCAAGCTGAACGAGCAGGCGAAGTCACATCCTTATGACCTCTCGCTTGCACACAGAAAGCTCCTCACTCTCGCTTCTGCGGTTGCCGCCGATACTCCCGCCCTCGCTTTCGATGAACCCAGCGTCAATCTCTCTCGGCCCGAGCAACTCATTCTTCTCGAGGCGTTTAAAGTGCTGAAAAAGAGCGGGAAGACGATTCTTATCGTCTCCCACGATCTCGAACTGTTTCTCCCCATTTGCACTCGCGTGTTGATCCTGAATGACGGGAAAGCGACGTTCTTCGATGCTCCTGAGGCTCTGGTTCGGAATCAGAATCCCCTGCGCCGTTCAGGAGTCCGCCTACCCCTTGTCCACCGCCTTCGACCCTATTGCGGGCTTTCTCCGATTCCACACCCTGGCGCGTAATTCAGAACATCAGCTCCCGATTTGCCCCGGCAGATGTCGGAATTCAGACTTGTCCATAACACTTCATCATTCTACATTGGGTGTTGGATATTCGATATTGTAGTCTCTTGAGGCAGGGACAAGATAATGTCCAATATCCAACGCCGAATTCCGAATGTCGAAGATGGATGAGAAGAGGTAAACTGGGCGAGAGGTGCTAGCGGGAGGGAATGGTGAGCCGGTCGCCTTCCCTGAGGTCGGCAAGGCCGTCGTTGGCGCGTTCGAGTGCACTGACAGGGACGCCATACTTCTTCGAAATCCCCCACAATGTATCGCCTTTCCGTACAAAATAGACCATAGATCCTCCTGATCCGTTCTTTGGCACGCGTAATTTTTGCCCGATAGCCAGGGCGCTTGAAGTAAGCCCGTTCAACGCAATGAGGGTCTCGATATCCGTGCTATACATGCGGGCAATGTGAAACAGCGTCTCTCCCCTCCGGACCTTATGTTCTTGATACGAAAGATCTTTCGATCCCTCTCCCTTTCCGCTCTGTTCTTCAATTCCGGGCCTTGAGGGGACCGTCGGAATGATCCTTGTACGCTCTTCCGGCTGGCTGTAGATGTCGATGGACTGTCCAGCGTTAATTCTGTTCCCCCGAATCTTGTTCCAGCTCTTGAGGTCGTTGACCGTCACACCGTGTTCACGCGCAATCTTGTCGAGGCTGTCTCCATTCCGAACCACGTATTGCTTCCATCCGTCGCCCGTTTTCGTGCTCGTTAGCGCCGGTGACGCGGGAGATTTCTCCCTGCCATTGTCGAGAGAAGCCTGTTTCTCTGCAAAGGACATCGCGTTCACCCGCTTGTATGCGTCGGCCTTTGAGGGATCTACCCAGATCTCCAACCTCTGCCCCGGATAGATGTGGCTGCCATAGGCAATATCATTCCAGTTTCTGATGTCGCTTGCCCGGATGCCATACCATTCTGCAACATGGCCGATCGTGTCACCGCGTTTCACGCGATACTCCACGCTTTCCTTCCCCTTCGTCGAACGAACTCTGGCTCCGGCGTATTTGGATGCCAAAGCCGCCGCCGATTTTCCGGCGGAAGATGAACGAGACCGTGAAAACGATATCGGTTTGCGGTTATCAGCATAGTCGAACGGGACTTTTTCCTTTCCCTCAATAAGGCCCGAAGGAAGAGGAATAGTCAGCGTTGAGCCAACCGAGAGCTTCCGCACGTCCCGGATCCTGTTCATCTCCTTCAACAAGGCAATCGTCAGACCGTATCGTCCGGCAATCTGAGAGAGCGTTTCGCCCGCTCGTACTTTGTGCACAGCCCAATCCCTTTTTTGTTCCGGGGGAATCTTTGAATAGTTTACAGCGAAAGTCTCTGAAGTTCCTTTTGGAATGCGCAGCCGGTAACCTGTTACACCCGGAGGCGTGCACCACTGCAACAGTTCAGGATTCAGACTTTTGATGGCGGCAAGATCGGTCCCCGCACATTCGGCGAGAATCCGAAGATCAATGCAGTCATCAATGGAAACCACATCGTATGTAAGTGAATCAGCAACCTCGATCCCCTTGAAGCCGTGTTTCTCAGGGAACAACGCAATGCGGGTCACTGCAATATACTGGGGGACGTAGTTCCTCGTCTGCCGCGGAAGGTATTTCCTCATTTCCCAAAAATCCGTTGAGCCGCTCCGGCGTATCCCGCGGAAGATTCTTCCTGCACCCGAATTATAGGCACCAAGGACAAGATACCAATCCCCAAATTCAGCATAGAGGTCCTTCAGATGCCGCGCCGCAGCCCTGGTGGACTTTTCAAAGTCCCTCCGCTCGTCAAACCACCAGTTCGCTCGAAGACCGTACATTCTGCCGGTCCCAGCCATGAACTGCCACAAGCCGACTGCCTTAACCCACGAACGGGCATCGGTACGCAGACCGCTTTCCGGCATGCTCACAAATATCAGCTCCTCGGGGACTCCCTCCTCCTTGAAAATGCGCCTCATCATGGGAAGGTATCTTCCTCCCAGATACAGCCAGCGCTCCATGTGCTCTCTTCCCTTTCCAAGGAAGAAGCTCACGTTACGTTCGACGTAGTCATTGTAAGGCAACGGTACGGTCACCCCGGGGATGTCTTCTTTTGGAATCTCAGAAGTTTCTTCAGTTTCCTCTTCTTCCACTTCAATGCTCAGTTTTTCACGAAGGGCAAAAACTGAAGCGTCAGGCCCGAGATCGGCAATCGATTGAATGTATTTTTCGTAATCCTCAATAAGGCTCGTGCTCAGGTCGGTAAAGTCTTTGTTCTGCTCAATGGCCGGGTAGTAGCTTATCTCGTTGAGAACGTTGATGGCCTTCTCAAACCCCTCTTGACACGCGACGGAATCCCCTGCTTCCTGGGCGGACAGGGCACTAAGGTAGAATTGACGAGCCTCCTCCAGCCGAAGAGCGATGATCTCGTTCTCATCGGTGGACGAGGAATCAGCATCGGAAACAACCGTGTCTGCGGGAGTTGCGAGGGAATCAGAGCCGAGTGCGATCGCGGAAAGAACTGTGTCTTCAGCGGATTGGACTACTGTAAGTGTTGTATCAATAAATACTTCGGGGATTACGGCAACCGCGGCGGGCTCTTCAACCTTCTGCTCTGTGGTTCTCGTTGTCTCCTGTGTGGAACAACCAGCCAACAACAAGATGAGAAAAATAATAGGAGTTCTTCTCAATGTACCGGTGCCTCCCTTGTGTGATATTCATTAAATATAATCGTTAAGAGAAAAAGAATCAAGCTCGGTGTGAAATGAATCGGGCAACTGCCTATTTCTAAAGAGATGTCAAAGAGGAATGTTCCCGTGCTTCTTCTTGGGATTGGAGTCCACCTTATTCTCCAAGAATTGAAGAATTCGGATGAGTTTGGGACGTGTTTCCCGGGGAAGTATGACCTCGTCAATGTACCCGCGTTCGGCAGCGACGTACGGTGTGGCAAATTTTTCCCTGTACTCGTTCACTTTCCCTTCCGTTGCCTTTTCCTTGTTATCCGTCCGGTCTATCTCCTTTTTGAAAATGATCTCCACCGCTCCCTTTGGACCCATGACGGCAATCTCCGCCGAGGGCCAGGCCACATTGTAGTCGCCCCGGATGTGTTTGGAATTCATGACGTCATACGCGCCGCCGTAAGCTTTTCTCGTAATGACAGTCACCCTGGGGACGGTTGCTTCGCAAAATGCGTAGAGAAGCTTTGCGCCGTGCTTAATGATCCCCCTCCATTCCTGATCCGTGCCGGGCAGGAAACCCGGAACGTCTTCAAAAATGACGAGCGGAATGTTGAAGGCATCACAGAAGCGGACGAATCGGGCCCCCTTCAACGATGAATCGATATCAAGTACACCCGCGAGCACTGCGGGTTGATTTGCCACGATTCCTACCGATCGCCCCCCAAGCCGGGCAAATCCGACAATGATATTCGCAGCGTACATTTCATGCACTTCAAGGAACTCGCCCCGATCGACAACGGTTCGAATTACTTCCTTCATGTCGTACGGCTTGTTGGGATTGTCAGGAATGATCGAATCAAGCCGTGCATCCATCCTATTCGGCTCGTCTCCTGTTTCGACAACGGGGGGATCGTCCACATTGTTCGACGGAATGTAACTCAGGATCTTCTTGATTGTCTCGATGCACTCCACTTCGTTTTCCAGGGCGAAATGCGCGACGCCGCTTTTGGTCGCGTGGGTGACGGCTCCTCCCAGGCTGTCGAAGGAGACATCCTCATGTGTCACAGTTTTGACCACGTTCGGGCCTGTGACAAACATGTAGCTTGTGTTCTTCACCATCAGGATAAAATCGGTGATGGCGGGTGAATAGACAGCACCTCCCGCGCAGGGTCCCATTATCGCCGAGATCTGGGGGACAACTCCCGACGCAAGCGTATTCCTCAGAAAGATATCGGCGTATCCCCCAAGACTGACCACTCCTTCCTGAATACGCGCTCCCCCCGAATCATTCAGCCCTATCACCGGCACACCGAGCTTCACTGCATGATCCATGATCCTGCAGATTTTTTCGGCATGTGCTTCCGAAAGGGATCCCCCGAAGATGGTAAAATCCTGGCTGAAGACCAGGACTGATCTGCCCCCGATTGTTCCCATTCCCGTCACCACTCCATCGCCGAGATATTTCTGCTTTTCCAAACCGAAATCCGTTGACCGATGCTGAACCAGCATCCCTAATTCCTGAAAACTTCCCGGGTCGAGGAGAATGTCGATCCGTTCTCGCGCTGTCAGCTTACCCTTCTTGTGTTGTTCCTCAATTCTTTTTTCCCCGCCACCCTCTCTTGCTTTCTGGCGAAGTTCTTCAAGGCGCTTGTTCTTATCGTTGGGCATGGCTTGTTTTCGGATATGGAAGGTTTGTTCGGGAGTCGAGCAGCAATATAAGAAAAGGTGCAGGCTACTTCAAGAAACACAAACGGCGCCCAAAGGGCGCCGCAGGATGTGTGTTTTGCAGGGAGCTATTTGGCCACAGGTTCTTGGACCCGCTCTTCGGCAAGCAGTATGTTTTCATCCGGTGATTCAGCCACAACAGCACTTCCGGTTCCGCGGGAAAGGAATGAATACATGGCTGGAATGACGAAAAGGGTGAGCGCACCAGAGAAGACCAATCCTCCTATGACAGCAATTCCCATGGAGACTCTGCTTTCTGATCCCGCTCCGATCGCGAATGCGACAGGGAGAAATCCGCAGACCGTGGAAAGGCTCGTCATAAGAATCGGCCTGAGACGTGCGACGGCGGCAGCCTCGACGGCTTTGACCACAGACAAGCCCCCCGCTTTCCGCTGATTTGCGAATTCAACGATAAGAATACCGTTCTTCGTTACGAGGCCGATCAACATGATAATACCGATCTGGCTGAAGATGTTCAGTGTCTGGCCGAAATACCAAAGGGAGAACACTGCACCTGCAAGAGCAAGGGGCACGGTAAGCAGAATGACAAAGGGGTCGATGAAACTTTCGAATTGTGCTGAGAGAACGAGGTAGATCAGTATAAGGGCCAGGACAAACGCGAAAACAAGGCTGGAGGAGCTTTCCACAAAATCGCGCGACGCGCCGTCCAGGGTTGTCCGGAACGAATCATCAAGCATGTTTTCGGCAATTTCATCCATGGCCTCGATCCCATCTCCCAGAGTGTATCCGGGCGCCAATCCCGCGCTGACCGTCGCTGAAACGTAGCGATTGAATCGGTACAACTGCGGGGGCCGGCTCTCTTCCGAGAGCGATACCAGATTGTCGAGCTGAACAAGTCGTCCTTCACGAGATCGAACGAAGATTGATTTCAGGTCCAGAGGTTCGTCCCTGTTCTCGCGCGTCATTTGACCGATGACCTGATACTGTTTTCCTCCGAGAATGAAGTATCCAAACCGCTGACCGCTGAGCGCCAGCTGGATGGTCTGGGCGATATCCATGACCGAAACACCCATCGTGCGGGCTTTTTCGCGATTGATGGTGACTTTCAGCTCCGGCTTGTTGAACTTGAGATTCACATCAGAAATCGTAAAGGCCGGGTGATCATCCACCGCCTCCATGAACTTC
>DATDRF010000133.1:0-18659 GCA_035291905.1 Bacteroidota bacterium | reverse complement strand
TGCGGAATTAAGGTGGAAGACGGAAACGGAGGTGGATAATTTTGGCTTCGAAGTAGAACGGAAATTGGTTCGAGGTTTAGGGTTCAAGGTTCAAGGTGCGCAACCTGAAACTTCAAACCTGATTCCCGCGCACGCGGGAATTGAAACGCAATGGTCCAAGGCGGGCTTTGTCAAAGGCTCTGGGACCTCCACATCCCCAAAGGAATACTCCTCCCTTGACTGTCAGCTTCCACCCGGCCGGTATGCCTATAGGATCAAGCAGATCGACAACAACGGCTCCGCCCGGCACACCGATGTCGTGGAGGTCGAAGTGGGCCTTGCACCGAGGGAGTTTACGCTGAGCCAGAATTATCCGAATCCCTTCAATCCGACCACCACCATCGAATTCACTCTGCCCGAGGATGGGCCCGTAAAGCTTGACATCTTTGACATCCGGGGGCGGCTTGTTACGACTCTCCTGGATGAGAATCTGGCCGCCGGCATTTATCACCATGTTCTTTTCGACGCGGGCGCGCTTCCGTCAGGAATCTATTTTTCGCGAGTTGCGTTTGGGAATAGTTCACGTATCAGGAAGTTGACCTTCATCAAATGACATCGACAGCCAGGCAGACTGTCGTGAGAGACCAAGAACTGCTTGCCAGGTTATTCTCCGGGGACAAAACTGCTCAGCGCGCGTGGGAGGATTTCCTGGAGTCCTATTCCAATCTGTTTCTCAAGATCATCTGGAAAATAGAGAAGGACCGCGATACGGTGATGGAGAGATATCTCCATGTCTGCTCGAAGTTTGCGGAAAAGGACTTCGCCATTCTCCGAAAGTTCAAACAGAAGCACGGTGAGAATCCACCGAAGTTCACATCATGGCTGGGGGCTGTTGTAAGAAACATGATTGTCGACTCTTATCGTTCAACGGAGGGAAGGCGGCGCATTCCAAAGGCCCTTAAGGGGTTGCATGATCTCGACAGAAAGGTCTTTGAGCTCTATTACTGGCGCGGCTTCGGGCCGGAGGAAATCGATCAGGAGCTGGCGACAGGCATGAACGGATCGAGCGAGAGCATCTCCGATATCCTCGAGCGCCTCGATACAAAACTCCTTCGACCACCGGCAAAACCCGCACTCGAGCCGATGACTATCCGACTCTCGTACGACGACGACGATTTCTGACTTCTGATCTCTCTGATTTCTGACTTCTGATTCGTTATATTTGTGAATGCTTTCCCTCAACAATATCGCAGTCTTCTTCGGTGAACGGACGCTCTTCAAGGACGTCTCCCTCGCCATCGGCCCCCACGACCGGATCGGCCTTGTCGGCCCGAACGGTTCCGGCAAAACGACGCTGCTTCGCTCCATCGCAGGCCTGCACCGGCCGGACAAAGGAGCCGTAGAGAAAGCCGGTTATGTCACCGTGGGATATCTTCCCCAGGAAGGGATCGCGGCCAGCGGGAAGACCCTGTACGCGGAGGCTGAAACCGCCTTCGCGCACGTTCTTGAGGTTGGAGAACGGCTTTCCGAGGTCCAACAGAAACTCGCCCACCTCCCCCACGATCATGAGGACTATCCCGAACTGGTGGAAATTATGGGCGAACTTCAACATCGATTCGAAGAGATGGATGCCTATCGGATCAAGTCGAAGATCGAAGAGGTGCTCATGGGGCTGGGGTTCCCGACCACCGATTTCGGGCGCATGACCGAGGAATTCAGCGGCGGGTGGCAAATGCGCATCGAGCTCGCCAAGCTGCTGCTCCAGGAGCCTTCCGTTCTCCTCCTCGACGAACCGACAAACCATCTCGACATCGAGTCCCAGCAATGGCTTGAAGACCACCTCAAGGCGTACGATGGTTCGGTGATTCTTGTCTCGCACGACCGGGCATTTTTGGACGAGCTGACAACCCGGACATTAGCGCTCGACCCGGGAAGGGCCGAGGAATACACGGGGAATTATTCCTCGTACGTGGAACAGAGCGCACTGCGAAGGGAACAACAGGGGCGGGCAATCGCGAACCGGCAGAAATTCATGGAGAAGGAGACGAGGTTCATCGAGCGGTTCAGATACAAATCCTCGAAGGCAAGCCAGGTTCAGAGCCGCATCAAACGCCTCGAAAAGATGGAATCGCTCGAAATGGACACGACGTCGGAACGCCTTCGCTTCACCTTTCCCACTCCTCCACCAAGCGGGCGCGTGGTGCTCGAACTTCTGAATGTCGACAAGAGATATGGATTACTCAGGCTCTTTTCAGGTTTAGATTGCCGCATTGAGCGCGGAGAGCGGATAGCGGTCGTCGGCGTCAACGGAGCAGGCAAATCCACGTTCGCGCGGATCCTCTCCGGAAATGAAGCAATCGACGGCGGTGAAAGGAAGGTGGGGCATAGCGTCAGCATTTCGTACTATGCGCAGCATCAGGCGGAAGAGCTTAACCTTCAAAAAACCGTCCTCGAGGTCGTCGATGAAGTGGCCGAGGGACCGATTCGGACACAACTGCGGAATCTTCTCGGATCATTCCTGTTTCACGGCGACGATGTCTTCAAGAAAGTCTCGGTCCTTTCCGGAGGAGAAAAAAGCAGGCTTGCCCTGGCAAAAATGCTTCTACGGCCCGCGAATCTTCTTATCATGGACGAACCGACCAACCACCTCGACATGCAATCGAAGGCGATGCTCCAGTCGGCTCTCGCATCATTTGAAGGAACGCTGGTCGTCGTGTCGCACGACCGCTCCTTTCTTGATCCCATTGTGAATACTGTCCTGGAGTTTGCTCCCGGAAAAGTGCGAAGGCACATCGGGACGGTCAGTGAATTCCTGGAAAGAAAGAGAAAGGCGGATGGAAAGCCCGTATCCGTTTCACACGTTGAAAAACACAATATCAAGGAGCGAAAACGACTCGAGGCGGAGCAGCGGAAGGAACGGAACAAACTGTTGGAGCCGCTTAAGAAGAAAATGGAAAAGCTTGAGGGGAGCATTCAACGCTGGGAATCGAGGAAGAAGGAGCTTGAGGAAATGATGGCAAACGAGGAATTCTATCATCGTGAGGATGTGAGAGAGAGGACGTCGGAATACGGAGAATTGCAGAGATCGCTGGAAAAGGCATATGCTGATTGGGATCAGGTCAGTTCGGAGATGAACAACTGAGTCGTGTCAGATTTGTGAGCCCGTTGGCCGGAATGCCTGCCCGCTACGCGTTGTGGCGGGTTATTCCGGCTTGAGGTCCTCTCCCAGTCGGAATATCATTCCGACCTACAAAGCCCGCAGGAGTTGAAACGTTTGCCGGAATGCCTGCCCGCTACGCGTTGTGGCGGATTATTCCGGCTTGAGGTCCTCTCCCAGTCGGAATACCCGCCTGCGTCTGAGGAGAGACTTCGGCGGGCAAGTCATTCCGACCTACAAAGCGCGTCAGTTGTGGATTGTTCCAAAACTTATTATACTTGGTCATTACCCGGAGGGACGGCATATGAAACAGGTCGTTGCGGTTGCTTCGTTAACACTCATCATCAGCGTCGCGGCGGCGCAGATTCCTGTACCCGATCTGAATCAAACCCCGAATGCGTTAAGAGAGCAGAGAATATCCCGCGTGATTCGCAGCTCTTCATTCTTCTCACCAACTATCTCATACGCGGGCTACACCATCGGGGGCGAACGACTCTTCGGAGCCTCATTGGTTCTTCAGTACAGTGTGTTTCAATCCCGATCTGAATCGATTGATCTGCTTGGAGGAGTGATGTTCCGATTCAGGAACGTCGCCGATCCGGTGAACATTGAAGATTATGCTCCGCTTGGAATTCGTGATCCTTACAATCAGGGGGAATCAACTCGTTCGATGCTGCGCGGAATCAGGTTTGGACTGGGGATGTTCGGAGCGGACTACACGATCTACCTGGCTGAAGGCGATGTTCGGCCCTACGTCGGTATTGGGGGGATGGTCATGGCCTTTCCGTATCAGGGAACAATCGGTTCGACAATAGCGCCTGACGTGAAAGCCGGACTTCTTGTCAACCTCGCCAGCGGATTCTCGGGGTTTGCAGAAGTGAAGCATGTGTTTGGCCTTCCCTTCACGCTTGGAGCTCCTTCCACCGCATTCAAAGACCTCACAGGATTCGCATTTGGATTAGCGTTTGTTCCTCGGTTCAATTGAGGGAGAGTTTACATCAAAACAAAAACGCCCGACCATGTCGGGCGTTTCCTTTTGTAGCACAGGTGAACCTTAAGGAGGTTCAAACAAACATTTCGTCGAATTGATCTTCAGGGATCTCAGGCGGAAATGCTCCAAAGTTCTTCCCTTCGTCGGATTCGACAAAGTGATAGACAGCCTGCTTGCTCTGCAGACCTTTCAGAAGCACCAACGCACCCAGAATCCCGATCGATGCAAAGATAAGTAGTTTCTTCATAGCGTCACCCTGGTGAAAGTCGTTGTCTTTATATACATCTATAACGAGAAAAATGCATCAAATGTTTCGAGGATTAACGAAAATTAAGGGATGAAGTGACCGCAGGTTGGGACAAATGCCTTCGCGTTCTTCGAGTTAGCTGGTAGATCGATCCTGACCGAAACAAGAAGAAGGACGCGAAGAGCACGAGGAGTCTAGCGGGTTTCTATGATGGCAAAAGCGACGACGGTATTCTCAGTATGAGACAACGAGAGATGGATGGTACAATTGCGAAGAGTTTCGGCGACATCCTGGTGGAGTACGACCTTCGGCGCCCCGGACGGCTCATTCACAACCTCCACATCCTTCCACCTGAATTGCCCCTGCCATCCGGTTTGCATTGCCTTCCCCACCGCCTCCTTGGCCGCGAAGCGGGCTGCAAAATGTTCGTGGGGGTTCTTCTTTGCGATACAATACTCGACTTCTTGTTCGGTAAACACCTTCTTCTTAAACGCATTCCCTTGTTCCGCAAGGGTTTTCTTCATGCGGCGGACATCCACCACATCAACTCCAATTCCTTTGATAATTCCTTTCCTCACGCTGCACCGTTCTCTTTCCTTACGATTCCGACCAGCAACGCAATATCATCGACATCATAATCCGCATGGGAATTGACGGTTCCGAACGTATCCCCATATCGGGCAAAGACCGTCTTCATCCCCACCTGTTTTGCTCCAATCATATCCCGCTCAGCCCAGTCCCCGATCATCAGCGACTCTGAAGGTTTAACTCCCAGTTTCTCAAGCGCTCTCTTGAACGGTCCCGGCGCCGGCTTCCGCTCACCCGTGTCATCAAACGTTACCACCACATCAAAAATATGATGAAGATTGAGATAACACAGTCGCAGCCATGCCTCCCTCGCAGGCGCATCGGAGACAACCGCAAGCTTCAGCTGCATCTTCGTCAGATCCATGAGAGTCATATAGACATGCGGATAAGGGACAAGGGCTGCTTCCCTCGCCCGCCGATAGGCAATAACGCCGGAAGAGAGGATCTTGTAATCGATCTTGCTGAACTCGTCGTACAGGAGTTGATCGAAGACGTTCTGAAATTCAATCCCTTTCAGCTTGTAGATCTCGTCGATACGCTGCTTGATTTCATCGGCGGGAAGTTTCAGCCCCGCATCGCGCATGGCGGCAATTGCCGCATCCACGGCCTGACGCTTCATGGCCATGAAATCGACGAGCGTGTTGTCGAGATCGAACACAACGGCCTTGATCATTTTCCCCGTTCCACGAGAAAGCGCACAGCCAGTTCATACGTCATCCATCCAAACCCGCCCACGACTCCGGCACATACGGGAGCAATGACAGAGTGCCGCCGCCATTCCTCGCGCGCGTGGACATTCGAAATATGGGCCTCAACCACCGGGATGGAGAGCGCCGCTATCGCGTCGCGAATGGCATATGAATAGTGCGCGTACGCGCCCGGATTGATCACCACCCCGTCGACTCCGCCGTCAAACGCCTTGTTCAGATGATCCACAATCGTCCCCTCACTGTTCGTTTGAACGAACGTGAAACGGACGCGGGGGAATTTCTTCTTCAGTCGTTGCTGGATCTCCTTGAGAGAGATGGTGCCGTAGAACTTGGGTTCTCTCTTTCCCAACAATCCCAGGTTGGCGCCGTTGATCACAAGAATTCTCATCGCTGCTCTCGTTCTCACGATATTTTTACCACCACGAGCGTCATGTCGTCGTGCTGTTTTGCTTTTCCAATATAAATCCGCACATCACGAATTATCCCCTCGAGTATTTCTTTTGACGAGCGGGTCACATAGTTCTGCACCGTCGCGGCAAATCGTTCGTCCCCATATTCTTCCATCTTCTTATTCATGGCTTCCGTAAATCCGTCCGTATAGAAAATAAAGCAATCGCCCTTTGTAAACGGAATCTTCACTTCCTCAATCGTCTTGGAGAACTCCCTCCCCTTCTCAAGTCCCAGGGCAAGCCCATTCGGTTGGATCACTTCGAGCTTCTGTTTCTTTGCCTTCCATACGAGAACCGGATTATGTCCTGCACGTGTGAGACGGAGCCTCTTTTTTCCCATATCGAAGATGCCGTACACCATACTGATGAACGCGCCGCGCTCCACATTATCATAGAACAGTTTGTTGATTTGTGTCAACACATCGCTGACAGAACCCGCCGGATTGGAAAGCGCGCGGAGAAAACCTTTCGCCAACGTCATGTAGAACGCCGCCTGCGTCCCCTTTCCTGAAACGTCGCCGATGGCGACTCCGAGCTCCTTCGGAGAGTGTATGACAAAGTCATAATAATCTCCGCCCACTTCAAGGGCCGGCACGCAACGCGAGGAGATGTCCAGTCCGTGCACCTTTGGATCGTTCTTTGGCAGAAAACTCATTTGGACCTGGCGTGCAATTTCCAGCTCCTGCTGCAGACGCTGCCGCTCCGTGATGTGCCGGGCAAAGACGGGAACGATCGAGTCAAAATCCGTAATCTCATTCTTTCTGAATTGTGTCCCTATGGCGCCGAAAAGAAGCACTCCGAAGAAAAGGGCGGTCACAGTGCCCGATACCTCGTACGATGCATGTCCCGCGACAAAGAGCGCATAGGCTTCCTGCGCCGAGGCCATCGTGAACATGACCAGGAAGGCCGCAAGGACATCGTACCTGTAAAGCGACCAGGCCAGCACTGCACCGATAACCGCATACACGATAATTCCCGCCGGGAGGGGAAAGAAACTTCCCTGACGCATGATTCCAAGCACAAGAGCGCAAATCGAAATCAAAACAACGGGAGACGTGAAGAACCTTCTGAGATAAGAGACTGCAAACAGTACAAACAGGGCAAAGAAGAAGACTGTCGCATAGAAATTGTGGGCAAGGATCAGCATTGAGGATGTCGGAACCGAAAAGAGGCGAAGCGTATTGTCACCAGACGGAGAGACCCAGACGTTTGTCATCATGCCGGTCACTGTGACCATCAGGGACCAGAGAGCAAGGGATCCCAGTCCGAGCCCGATGCCCCTCATGACGCTGGCACCCACGCGGGAATGCATAAAGTGTCCCTTGACGAGGAGATCGAGTGTGACGAATTTTTCATTCCAGACCTCCCGTCCCACGGATTCACAGGCAGCCCAGATAAGCAGCACAGCTCCACCCACAAACAGCGAACCGAAGATCAAGGACAACCACAGTTCCCATCCGTACCCAACTTCGGCGGAGAGGTACACTTCGAGGCCCACCCACAGGGCGGAAAGGACACCTACAATGATCGCAAGGCGAAATCCGATCTCGAACGAGCGGAACCGTTTGAATGCAAGAATTATCAGGGCCAGAATGACTATCGCCGAGAGAACAACGATGACAATATTGACTGCATCCTCAAATCGCTGCTTTGAATAGGCAACGGGAACATTGAATTGCGTCTCGACCTTCGCAAGTGTATTTCCCGAGACGAGCACCGTGAGCTTCACGGGATTTGTCAACGGCGGACACGACGTATTCCAGGTAAACTCGTAATCGGTGCGATAAGGCATTGTCAGCGTCCGTTCCGAGAACGGCTCCCCCGGATCGATCCCGCCGGACAAGGCTCCGTGCTGCGCGACAAAGGCGCGGGCCCTTGTGCGCGCTACGGACAACGTCAACGATTTCACTGCAAGGCTGTCCGGGAATATTCGTTCGAGGGAAAGGACCTTGCCGAAACCGGTCAACCGCAGGGTCATCCTTCCTCGCAGCATATCGAGGGCCTTTTCCGCCTCTCGCCGGTCGCTCCGGCTGCCGGATCCCATTGCCTCACCCGAAATCCATCGCACCTCCCAGAAGTAACCCGGGATTGAGGTTCGCAGCAGCTCATTGGACCGGGCAAGCCCCATCTCCGCCTGTGTTTGCCTCACAAGGTCCTTGTCGACGCGAAGTTCTACCACCGACCTGAGGCCTTCGCGCGGAATTTGAAGCGAATCGAGGATGTTTTGCGACAGGCCGACAATCTCTTCCGAATCGGTATCGAGCCGGATGCCGCCGTTTGGATGCGTCGACGGATAGAGCCAGACGATAACAGGAACCGCGATGAGGATGAGGATCAGAAAGAGGAGTAACGGCTTCAGTTTTTCCATACGGTCAGGACCTGGAGAGCTTGGCAAGTTCGTCTTCGATGAACTCACGGACAACCGGTTTGAGGTACATTTCTTCAATCCCGATCTCTGCAAGTCCCTGGGCAAGAATCGAAGATTTGCGTTGAGGTGGAAGTTTCTTATTCACCACAATCAGCCTCTCCTCTTTCAGCACGCAAAAACCACCTTCGAAATCACCCTTCTCATACCGGATTCCGATTCCGCTCTTGGCTGCGAGTGCCTCGAGCTCTCTTGTCATTTCTTCCTGTGTCATAAGGTAGATTCCAATTTCAACTTATCTGAATTCCGAGTCACTTGCAATACGACTTCGTGCCTTCGTGTTTTGCTTCTTTTATCGAACCACAAACCTACCTGCCGGCAGGCAGGGACACGAAGGACACAAAGTTTCACTAACCGGTCGAGCTTTGAGCGTTCTCCATTGCATGCCGTTTGTCGACCCACCAGGTTTCGATGTGATGCCCGCTCCAGACTGTAAACCAGAAGAACAACACTCCGGCGACTACGTCTACGAAATAATGATAGCGAAGATACACTGTGCCTACAATGAGCAATGCAGTAAAACCGCCCAGCGCCCAGCGGCTTGAGAGCTTGAAGTGGAATCCCAGATATGCAACGATGAGCGACAGCTGCGCGTGCCCGCTCGGGAAAACATCGCGCTGAACAACTTCGGCCGGATTGGGAATATTCGTGGGAACAGATTCTCCGAAATTGACAAATGCCCGGAGCGGTTCCGTGAGAAAAAGCCCCGGGAGTTCCTTCGAGAGCGAATGGAAATCATGGAGGGTGAACCGGGGACCGATCGCCGGGAGAAGGAAATAGCCCAGATATGAAAGGAAGAATCCGTAGACAATAAGAAAGCCGGCCTTGTCGAACGACTTGAGCGTGTGCTTTCGGTAGATTTCGATTCCCAGGATCAGAAACAGAAGGTAGTACGATGAATAGGCAATTTGCAGAATCTCGGTGATCACCGGATGGGCAAATTGGAAAAGCCACACAGTGGGATCGACCCCGAACAACCATCGGTCCGCCTCGATAAGCAACCGATCATAATCCACCGGGTGAATAGGGCGAATCATGAAATACAATTCTTTGAACACCATGAGAACGACAATGTACAGGTACCAGCGGTGCAGGCCGATATAAAGCCGCGTTTTGCGAGTTTCGGCCCTGTTGGCAAGGAAAAGAATGAGGGCTGTAAACCCTGTGTTGACGAGGAGAAGCTCCGGCCAGGCCGTTACCCGAGAGGCAAAGGCGATGTTAAGAAAGGAAAGAAAGGAAAGAAAGAGGATGCTGACCAGGTCTGCGGCAGAGAGCGAAGCAAGCAGGTTACGGAATCTCATGCGTCAGAGCCACTGTAGGAGAAGGGTGGCAATCGAAAGGAAAATGGTGATCCCCACAACGTCTTGAAACGCCGTCTCAAACGGCCCTGCGGTCAGAGCGGGATCAAAACCGGCGCTCTTGGAGAGCATCGGCGTGACCGTTCCGACAAAGCCGGAAATATTGATCGAAAGGAACATCGAGATACCGACCACAAAACCGAAGATGGCAGTTCCGTGCCAGTATCCCGCAACGAGCGCGAGAAGGAAGCCACAAACGCCACCGATGATCAAGGTTGTCTGAAACTGCCTGATCACGGGATTCCACCATCGCGTGATATCGACATGCCCCGTCGCCAGGCCTCGTACCACCATTGCTGCCGACTGCAATCCCGTGTTGCCCGAGAGGGCCGAAATAATAGGCATGAACGACGCGAGGAGGATCACTTTTCCCAGGGTTGCATCAAAACGGTGTACGACATACGCTGCGACCAACTCAAGGGCGAGCGTCAACACAACCCAGGGGAGTCTCAGCATTGCGACCTGCATGGGGGAGCGGCGTTCCAGTTCGTCGGCATCGGATCCGACGAGGCGCGCCACATCCTCCACATGTTCTTCTTCCAAAACGTCGACAATGTCGTCGACAGTGATGCGCCCCAGCAGCTTTCCTGCCTTGTCCGTCACGGGCAAAGCGACAATGTCGTGCTTCTTGAACACCTGGGCCACTTCCTCCTGATCGACATCCGTTGTCACGCTCATCACCTCGGCAGCCATGATCTTCTGAATCCGCTTGTTCGGCGCAAACAGCAGGAGCTGCTGGAGAGGCACGCTCCCCACGAGCAATCCTTCATCGTCCACAACGTACACCGCATAGATATTCTTGTGCTCCTTCGCCATCCTCCGCACTTCTCTGATGGCCTTCTTGATCGTATCTTTCTTGTGGACGACGGCCACCTCCTTCGCCATGATGCCGCCGGCGGTGGATGTGTCGTACCTCAGCAGCTCCTCGACATGCGAGGAGTCTTCAACATCCATCGTCTCGAGGACCCCTTCGGCCTTCTCATCCGAGAGTTCGCCGACAATGTCGGCCGCATCGTCGGAATCCATCTTGTCGACCAGTTCCGTCAGCTTCAGCTGAGGAAGGGTCGCAAGCAGCCGTTCACGGTGCACATCGTCGAGGTCAAGGAGGACCTCGCTTCCGATTTCGTTCGGGAGCAGATTGAAGACAAAATTGGTTTCATCAACCTCGAGCCGGTTGATGATGTGCGCTATGTCGGCGGGATAGAGGTCCTGAAGAATATTCAGGAGGAGGAATTCCGATCGGGATTTGACGATATCCTCAATGTCACGAATGAGTTCATCGTCGACTTCGATCAGCTCACGGGGCTGGGCCGATTCGGATTCGTTATTTTCTTCCTGTTCTGCCATTGGTCAGTCAAAAGAACGTGAAACCGCATTCAAAAACACGACACAGACCTGCCTGCCGGTAGGCAGGGCAGGCAGGGAACACAGAGTATCACAAAGAGCACAGAGAATTCTTACCCTCCGTGTTCTCCCCGCCCGAACGACCGTTCAGAGGTCAAATGCGTTCGGTCGGGCGGGTGTGCCTTCTCTGTGTTCTCTGTGGTACCGCTCTTGCGGAGGCTTGATCATTCAGTCTTCGCGTGAGGTCAAGAAAATCTTCCACCTTCAACTCTTCGGGCCGCCTCTTCAAATCGAGTCCGATGGAACCAAGATCTTCCGCCGTAAACCCCATGAATCTCAATCCGTTGTACAGCGTTTTCCGCCTTTTCCCGAATGTCCCGCGAACAACCGACCTGAAGAGTTTCTCATCGTGCTCAGGCACCGATTGGCGTATTCGGAGCCGCACAACGGCTGAGTCAACGTTGGGCACGGGGTAGAACGAATTTCGCGAGACACGAAAGAGGATTTCCGGTTCGGTGTAACACTGGGTCACAACAGAAAGAATGCCGTAGTCTTTTGTGCGATTCCGGGCAACGAGCCGCCGGGCAACATCGGCCTGCATCATCAGCACCGCATCTTCGAAGGATGCCCGGTTGTCAACGAGCCAGAAAAGGATATCGCTCGTAATATAGTAAGGGATGTTCCCGGCCACTCTCACGCGCTTCCCATACTTCCCCGACAGCAATCGGGGATCCAACTCCAGCACGTCCTGCTGGAGTATCTCCAGGGTCTTCCCGAATCTTTCCCTTAATGCCTCAACGGCTCTCGAATCGATCTCGACAACAAGAAAGTGATCGGACCTGCCGATCAAATGGTTGGTCAGCGAGCCGGTTCCGGCCCCGATTTCCAGAAGGAGGTCGTCTTTGCGCGGAGAGAGGGCCTCCACGATATTCCGGGCGACGTTTTCATCACGAAGAAAATTCTGACCAAGAGATTTTTTGGGAACGATCATTCATCGGGCGCTAAAATCACTCCAATATAACCAACGACGCGGGGAGAAGCAAAGGCGGACGAAGAAGAACTTGGTGGTTTCAGGGTTCAGGTTTCATGATTCAAGTTTCTCCGCCGAAGGTCGACGACTCGTCGAGCGGATGCGCCTGTGGCGCAAAGTTTCAGGATTCAAGCATGAAACCTGAAGCATGATGCCTGAAACCTCCTTGCGCTTCTATCCTCTGGTTGCTTTTCCTCCGAAATTCCGTTACCATTTTTCAACGACATTCCTCCAACCAACGTCCAATGCCAAAAGCGACCCCACCCTACCTCAGCGTCATTGTTCCTCTTTACAACGAAGAGGAATCGCTTCCCGAGCTTCTCGGGAATATCAAGAATGCGCTCAAGGAGCTGCGAAAACCGTATGAGGTGATCTTCATCGACGACGGCAGCACAGACGGTTCCTTCGGCGTTCTCAAGACTCTGCACAGGGAGAACAAGAGCGTCAAAGTCGTCCGCTTCCGCAGGAATTTCGGAAAATCGGCCGCACTTTCCGTGGGATTCGCCGAAGCCCGGGGGACATTCGTTGCCACCATGGACGCCGACCTCCAGGATGATCCCGGGGAGATACCCGGGTTGATCGAGGCGATGGGAGATTCATATGACCTCGTCTCAGGCTGGAAGAGGAAGCGGTTTGATCCCGTCTCAAAGACCATTCCTTCGAGGTTCTTCAATTTTGTCACGGCAAAAATGACGGGAATTCCGCTGCACGACTTCAACTGCGGCCTGAAGGCCTACAGGAAAGAAGTAGTCAAGGAAATCAATGTGTACGGCGAGCTGCACCGTTATATCCCTGCTCTCGCGCACTGGGCGGGCTATCGCGTGGGCGAAAAAGTGGTGCAGCATCATCCCCGAAAGTACGGACATACAAAATTCGGACTGAGCAGATTCTTCAAGGGGTTTCTCGATCTTCTGACCGTTCTCTTTAATACTCGTTACGTCAAGCGCCCTCTGCATCTTTTCGGCGTCTGGGGAATCATTTCATTTCTCATCGGGGGGATCATCGACGTTTATCTCTCCATCGAATGGCTGCGGGGTGAGACCGCGCTGAGCAACAGACCGCTTTTCATGGTGGGATTCTTCCTTGTGATAATCGGCGTGCAGTTCATCTCGATCGGGTTGCTGGGGGAGATGATCACGCGGCAAGAGCACAGCGAACGAACCTACTCCGTACGGGAAACTCTGAAGTAAGAGCCCCGTGGCACATACCGGCACTTCGTTTTGCAGGGAGTCAAACGCATCGTGAAAGAACCCAGCCACGGAAAACCGGCGGAATATGGGGCTGACATTATCAGGCGCAGGTTTCGTCTGACGGCAGAGAGAGTCCAGCTGAGAGACCGGGTCGTTTTGGACTTTGGGTGCGGAACGGGAGCACAAACGCTGGCCTTCTCCGGAACCGGCTGCACGATGGTCGCCGTCGACGTCCATCTTCAGCATCTCCAGACGCTGACAGATCACTTGTCGGGAAACGAAAAGCTGCTGGGGCTCGTGTATGACGGGAGGAATCTCCCCGTTGCTTCGGAATCGGTCGACGTGGTAGTGAGCTACGATGTCCTTGAACATGTTGCCGATGAAGCGCAGGCATTGCGTGAGGTTCACCGTGTTCTCAAACCGGGAGGATCGTTCGTCATCACCGTCCCCAATAAGGGCTGGCTCTTCGAAACGCACGGGGCGCGCCTCCCCCTGCTCCCGTGGAACCGTGTTCCGTTCTTCTCCTGGCTCCCTCGGTCAATCCACACCCGATTCGCCAATGCCCGGATCTATCGCAAGCGCGATCTTGTCTCGCTCCTGGCATCACACTCATTTGAAATCTCGGATTCGCTGTACATCACTGCACCGCTGGATGTGCTTCGCCATCAGGGATTGAAGAAGATGTTGCAAGCGACTGTTTTTCGGGGTGAAACCACACCGTGGACCGTGCTCTCCACGACGATCCTTGTCCATGCCCGGAAGAAGACCTGATCACCGCCATGAACAAAACGATGCAAGAACCAATGACACTCAAGACCGACTGCCGGCATTTCCGGGGCGATGTGCCGTGCAGGCCGCACAAGGAATTCGGCGTCCACTGCGTTGAGGCCGACGGTACCGACTGCAAGCACTACGACCGTTCGCAGAACAGGATTCTTCTCATCAAGCTCGGCGCAATAGGAGACGTGATCCGCACGACTCCGCTACTCCGGGCGCTGAAGAAAAACCATCCGGATGCCCGCATTGCATGGCTCACGGTGAGTCCCGAAGTGCTTCCCGATATGGTGGACGACAAGATGGAACTCAACCTCAAGACCGTCGTAACCCTCCGATCGATGCACTTCAATGCTCTTTATAATCTGGACAAGGACCGGGAGGCTTGCGCCCTTGCAAGCCAGATTTCGGCGGACCAGAAAAAGGGGTTTATTCTCAGAGATGGCCTGCCTTCGCCGATCGATGCCGATGCGCAACATAAGTTCCAAACGGGCATTTTCGACGACGTGAGCAAAGCCAACACAAAGAGCTATCAACGGGAGATCTTTGAAATCGCGGGCCTCACGTTTCACGGAGAGACGTATCTGCTCGACAATTTTGCTTCCGGCGAGTACAAGTGGGGCATCAAAGGCAAGAAACGGGTCATCGGGTTGAATACAGGATGCGGGGACCGCTGGACCTCACGCCTTTGGGATGATAAGAACTGGGTTGCACTTGCAATGAACCTTAAGAAGCAGGGTTTTCAGGTAGTTCTGTTGGGCGGGAAACAGGAGCATGAGAAGAACCGAAAGATTGCCAGAATGTCGGGGGCGAAGTACCCCGGACATTTTCCGCTTCAACAGTTCATCAATCTCGTCGACCAATGTGACCTGGTCGTCACTGCCGTGACAATGGCAATGCACATTGCCATCGGTCTGGGCAAACGGATCGTCCTCTTCAACAATATTTTCAACAGAAACGAATTCGAATTGTACGGAAAAGGCATTATTCTGGAACCGAGCCGTCCCTGCCGGTGTTTCTATCACCCTGTCTGCACGAACAAAGAATACCGGTGCATGGAATACTTGAGCGTGCAGCAGGCAGCGGATGCCTGCAGGAGGCTGTTCGCCTGATCTCATTCGCCGGGATACAGCAATGAAGATTGTCCTTGTCGGTACAGCGTATCCTCTCCGCGGGGGAATTGCCCACTATTTTGCGCTGCTTTACAGGAACCTCTCCACCCGGCATGATGTCGAGGTCGTGACGTTCACGAGACAATATCCTTCATTCCTTTTCCCGGGGAAATCCCAGGCAGAGCAAGAGAGCGAAGGGGTGGTAATTCCCAGCGAACCCCTCATTGATTCGGTCAACCCCATTACATGGGTCACCGCCGCACGAGCCATTGCCCGTAAGAAACCCGACCTTCTGATCTTCAAGTATTGGCTTCCCTTTTTTGGGCCGTGCTTCGGCGCCATCGCCTCCATGGTCCGTCAATGGACGGGAGCGAAGGTCCTCTTTATCTGCGATAATGTGATCCCTCACGAACGGCGTCCAGGGGACGTTGTGTTTACGAGGTTCGCGTTCCGCTACGTCGACTACTTCATCGCCCAATCGCGGGCAGTCGAGCGGGAGCTGAAAGAGTTCTGGCCGTCTGCTCAATACCGGTTCATCCCACATCCCGTGTACGAGATCTTCGGCAAGGGGATCTCAAAAAGTGCGGCCCGAAAGAAGATAGGCCTCCGCGACCCGCGCATGATTCTCTTCTTTGGCTATGTGAGGCGGTACAAGGGACTCGAGACCCTCCTGCATGCGCTCCCCCTCGTTCTACAGCGCATCCCGGTAAAACTCCTGGTCGTGGGGGAATTCTATGACGATGAACGGCGGTACCGTGAGCTTGTGAAGACTCTGGGCATCGAGAAACACGTTTCGATCCATGCGGACTACGTTCCGAACGACAAAGTCGGGACATACTTCTCCGCCAGCGATGTCGTGGTGCTGCCGTACCGTTCTGCAACACAGAGCGGAATCGTCCAGATCGCATACCAGTTTGACAAATCCGTCATAGCGACCGACGTCGGGGGGCTGGCGGAAGTCATCATCGACGGGGAGACCGGCTTCTTGGTTCCCCCGGATAATCCTGCGGCGTTGGCAGATGCCATCGTTGAGTTCTATCAGAAGAAACTGGAAAAGAAGTTCGAGAAGAGGGTAAAAAAGGAAAAGCTCCGGTATTCATGGAGCGCGATGGTAAAGGCGATCGTAGAGCTTGCGAAGGAGATTCCACCGTCGAGAGAACTTACACGAAGGGACACAAAGGGATCACGAAGCTCCACGAAGTGAAGATGGTTCTTGTTCGTGCTCTTCGTGTCTCCTTCGCGCTCTTCGTGTATTGTTTTTCAACCCACGAGGGTTTCAAATTGATTTTTCACTCATGATGCATCATATTGCAGTGCCATGAAATACGATCCGATCAAGAATGTCATAGGAAATGCGGTTCGCAATAATGTGTTCCTGAGGAAGGTCTTCTACCAGGTTCTCGGTCTCATGTTCCTTCGCGAATGGCATGTCAAGCGCGCGTTGAGGCGGATCCTGAACAATGCGAAGACACGGCCATGTCACATCCTTGATGCGGGGAGCGGTTTTGGCCAGTATTCGTACTACGTGGCACGCTTGTTCCCCTGGACCCTCATCCACGCCGTCGATGTCAAGGAGGAGCAGATTGAAGATTGCCGCAGGTTTTTTCCCAAAGCCGGACTCCCTCACGTGACGTTCGCCGTCGAGGATCTCACGGCGATGCAACACGAAGGGAAGTTCAACCTCATCCTTTCCGTTGACGTGATGGAGCATATTGAGGACGATAATGCAGTTTTTCGCGGTTTCTATCGTGCACTGAACCCGGGCGGCGTGGTCGTCATCAATACCCCATCAAGCGCCGGGACAAATACGGAGCACGGACCAAAAAGCTTTATTGACGAACACGCCCGTTACGGCTATCCTCCGAAGGAGCTCCGAAGCAAACTCGAGGCGGCCGGGCTTGTTGTCGATGAGCTGAAGTTCACATACGGCACTTGGGGCGGCATTGCGTGGCGCATCGGCATTCAATTTCCCATGTTTATGCTGAACTTGTCCAAACTCCTCTTCATACTCCTTCCGTTCTATTATCTGGTTGCCCTTCCCCTCGCTCTCATCTTCATGGCAATCGAGTACTCTACCACGGTCGAGTCGGGGGGTGGACTCCTTGTGATCGCAAGAAAGCCTTAAGAGTATGGGACAGCCATCTGTCTCCGTCATACTGGTGAACTGGAACGGCAGGAACGACACGCTGGAATGTCTCCATTCGCTGGCGAAGGTTTCCTATGCGCCGATGCACATCATCATGGTTGACAATGCTTCGGCGGATGACTCTGTGGACGCCGTGAAGCGAGAGTTTCCATCGGTTGAGGTGATTCCCAATAAGACGAACTTGCGCTTCGCCGGAGGAAACAACATCGGGATTAAGCACGCGCTCGAACGCGGCAGCGATTACATCCTCCTGCTGAACAACGATACGACTGTCGACGCCGAATTCCTCACGGAGCTTGTTAAAGCGGCTGATGCGGATCCGGGCATCGGAATGGTTGGGGCGAAGATCTGTTATTACGATGACCCAAAGCGAATTTGGTTTGCCGGCGGAAGGATCGAGTGGTGGAAGGGATGGATCTCACATATCGGATTGAGAGAGGAAGATCGCGGACAGTACGACACCGCAAGAGCGGTCGACTACATCACCGGCTGCTGCCTGCTCGTGAAGCGTCCCGTCATTGAGAAGATCGGGAATCTGGACGAACAATTCTTCATGTACGGCGAGGATGTGGATTGGTGTTTGCGGGTGTGCAAGGCAGGATTTCGGCTGGTTTATGAACCGAAGGCAAAAATATGGCACAAACTTTCGGTGAGTGCGGGGGGACATTTTTCCTGGTATAAGAATTGGAACAAGCTCAAAAGTACGCTTCGACTGGCGGCGCGTTACGCTAATCCCTTCCAGTGGATCGTTATACCCTTTCTTTTGCCCCTGCGTGCTCTTTGGGAGGCGGCCGGGCTTCTCCGAGGTTCAACAAAAGAATGAGAGTGCCTTTCATATCCTCCGGTAACTTCCATTGCTGGAAGAGGGAATTCTAGCCACATGGCATCGCAAACGAAGAAGATCGCATTTGATACCGCGGCCTTGCTTTCCGGCAAAGCGATCGGATTGATTCTGGGGATTGTCCGGCTGAACTATCTGACGACCTATCTTGGAGTGGAGGGCTTTGGAATTCTCAATTTTGCGCTTTATTTCAGCTCGCTCTTCCAGGTACTTTTCGATATTGGAGTTGCACAGATAACGATTCGCGAGATTGCGCAACGACCTGCCCAAAGCAGGGAATTGGTTGGAACGGTCCTCATTCTCAAGATTCTGATTTCG
>DATDRF010000132.1:0-28157 GCA_035291905.1 Bacteroidota bacterium | reverse complement strand
GGGCCCGGCGGTATACAGGGTCGATGTGTTGTTCCCCGTATTGCATGGAACCTTCGGTGAGGACGGAACCATTCAGGGATTGTTTGAACTTGCCAATATTCCGTACGTCGGTTCCGGCGTGCTCGGTTCGGCAGTGGGTATGGACAAGGTCGTTCAAAAGCAAATCCTGCAGCAGGCAAAAATCCCCGTGGCGCCCGGGATATGGTTTACTTCGAAGGATTTCGAAAGGAAAGGGAAAGAACTGCTGGCTCTCGTCGGGAAGAAAGTTGGCTTTCCTTGCTTCGTCAAGCCCGCCAACCTGGGGTCGAGTATCGGTATCACAAAGGTGCATAACAAGAAGGAGCTCCTCCCTGCGATTCAATTAGCGGCGGAATACGATCTGAAGATTCTTGTCGAGCGGGCAGTTCGTTCGCCCCGTGAAATCGAATGCAGCGTCCTCGGGAACGACGACCCGATTGCCTCGGTACCCGGAGAGATTATCCCTTCGAATGAGTTTTACGATTACGACGCGAAATACATCGACGGAAAATCCTCTGCCGTCATACCTGCGAACCTCTCAAAAGGAGTCATCAAAAAGATACAGGACTATTCCGTGAGGTCGTTTACGGCGCTTGGGTGTGAAGGAATGGCCCGAGTCGATTTTCTTGTGTCGCGCAACTCCGCAACAGTAGTTGTCAGCGAGGTCAATACGATCCCAGGATTCACGTCGATCAGCATGTATCCCAAGCTCTGGGAAGCGTCGGGACTTTCCTATTCCAACCTGCTTGACCGCCTTATTCAGCTTGCCCTGGAACGCCATGCGGCCAGACGAAAGCTGAAAACCACCTACAGCCCGAAATCACGCTGGTACGGCAGTTGATGCTTTCTTCGTGGAACTTCGTGTCTTCTTCGAGTCCTTCATGTTATGAACCTATGATGTTACACGAAGACCACGGAGGATACACGAGCGACACGAAGATTTGCCCAGTTGCAAAACGCCGGAAATCACCGTACCTTTAATACATGCAGGGCGACTTCTATCGGTCAGTTCCGAAAAAGCACAGATTAAGAACTCTTCTCAAGGGCATTACGAAGAGCCGCAAGAGAGCCCTTGTTCTCCTCGCAGGCACCCTCGCCATCGTCTATCTCCTGTTCGACAATAAGGGAATCATCAAGAGGATCGGCCTTGAAGTGCAGAGAAGGGACATGATTGAGAAAGTGGAGGAGGCCGGCAAAGAAACAGCCCGGCTGCAAGCGCAGAAGAAAGCGCTGGAGGGAGACAAAAAGACGATTGAGAAGCTTGCGCGGGAAAAGTACGGAATGTCACGGCAAGGCGAAAAGGTCTACCGTGTGAAGAAAGATTAGAAGCGACACGAGAGTCATCATGACGACGCATAAAGCCAACATGGGAAGCCATCGTTGGTTTTTTTGTTTTAACACTCGAGGAACGAAATGACGGACCTCTTTCCCGAACAGGAAAGCGCCCATCCGGCCTCCGGATCGCTCCCGCTTGCGGAGCGACTGCGCCCCCGCGCGTTGAGCGAGTTTTTCGGGCAGGAACATCTTGTCGGGCCTGAAAAGCCGCTTCGGCTTATGATCGAGCAGGATCAACTCAGGTCGATCATCTTCTGGGGGCCGCCCGGCACTGGCAAAACCACACTGGCCCGGCTGCTCGCCCATCAGTCAAAATCGGAGTTCTTTCAACTGAATGCAGTCTCCTCCGGCGTAAAGGAAGTAAGGGAGGTGATAGGCAAGGCGGAACGTCTCCTGAAGATCAAGAAACGCCCGACTATCCTGTTCATTGATGAAATTCACCGGTTCAACAAGGCGCAGCAGGATGCCCTCCTTCACAGTGTTGAGGATGGGACGATCACTCTCATCGGGGCGACGACTGAGAACCCTTCATTTGAGGTGATCTCGCCCCTTCTCTCGCGGACAGCGGTGTACATTCTTGAACCGCTCGGGAGAAAAGAACTTGAGGGAATTCTACAGAGAGCACTGACCGGGGATGAAGTCCTCAAGAAGAGAAAGATCGTGGTGGAAGATCCGATTCTCCTCATGTTGATGTCGGGAGGCGATGCGCGGAGACTGCTGAACGGCCTTGAAACGGCGCTTCGGCTGACCAGGCCTTCAAACGATGGAACAGTGGTGATCACCAAGGTGAAGATTGAGGAGGCTTTTCAGAGAAAGCACTCGCTGTACGACAAGACAGGGGAACAGCATTACGATATCATATCGGCATTCATCAAGAGCCTTCGGGGAAGCGACCCCGACGGGGCATTGTACTGGATGGCCCGCATGTTGGACGGTGGAGAAGATATCAAGTTCATCGCAAGGAGAATGCTCATCCTCGCCTCGGAAGATGTCGGCAATGCGGACCCCTCGGCGTTGACCATCGCGACCTCGTGCTTCACTGCCGTCGATTATGTCGGTATGCCTGAGGCGCGGATCATTCTTGCGCAAACCGCCTGCTACCTTTCCTCCGCTCCGAAAAGCAATGCCGCGTACCTCGGCATTGAGAGTGCGATCGACGATGTCCGGAAGCTTCCCAATCTGCCCGTACCGCTTCACTTGCGCAACGCCCCGACGAAGCTGATGAAGGAACTCGGCTACGGCGCGGAGTACAAATACAGCCACGACTTTGAAGATCATTTTTCCGACCAGCAGTACCTTCCTGACAATCTCAAGGACCGCACGTATTATGTGCCGACGGAGATGGGGAGGGAAAAGGAGATCAAGGAACGCCTGGAGCATCTCCGGGCAAAACGGAAAAAGAAATCCTAAGGGTTCAACGGGAGGCCCGGAATGAATCCCTCCACATCTGTTCCCGCTCAGGCCCGTGAATTGCTGCGCCGTTTTGAAGACGGCGGTGAAAAACCTCGCTGCACGGATGATCTTCTTCTGTTCCTTTACCGCCTCCATGATCGCGGCACAATACTTGAAAGCCGAAGCACAATCTTCCGGGGAAAATCGTTCCATCCCCTTCACCCTCTTATCTATGACCTCGAATCTCGGCCCGACATGACAATGGCGGACGAGCATCAATGCGAGGTCATCCTTACGCTGCTCAGAGATCTCGCTTCAGGTATGATCCTTGTCTCGGTCAAGGAATAACCCTTCGGGGCCTCTTCCTTGCTTTTCGTCCCTCCGATGGCCATATTCCCCACTGACAGCCTTAGCGGCAACCATTCTCGAATGGAACACAAAATCACACGGCGGAAATTTCTCAGGACGACTGTGTCGGGCCTTGGGGCGGGGCTTGCCTTTTCTGCATTCTCTTCCCCAAGGAGCATCGAGCCGATGCCGCGGCTGCCCAGGCGCCCGCTGGGCCGTACAGGTCTCAACGTTACTATCCTTGGCCTGGGGTGTGCGGCCATGGGCAGCGGCCGTTACTCGGTTGACGAAGGAGCGACGGTCGTCGATGCATGTCTCGATGAGGGGATTAACTACATAGATTGCGCAAGTACCTACGGTGACGCAGAAGTGAAACTTGGAGCGGTGATGAAGCGCCGAAGGAACGAGGCAATCATCACGACAAAGACCCTCAAACGGGGCCGTGAAGAGGCGTGGGAGGAAATCAACACGAGCCTCGAGCGACTAAACACCGACTCGGTAGACCTCCTCCAGCTCCATGCGATCAACTCCTTCGAGGATCTCGACCGGATCACGGCGCGGGATGGATCGCTCGGGGCGGTGCTTCGTGCGAAAGAAGAGGGAATGGCTTCACACATAGGAATTTCCGGGCATACACGTCCCGAAGTAATCGCCGAAGCCTTGAATCGCTACCCGTTTGAGACAACCCTTGTCCCGCTGAGCTCGACCGATAAGCTCGTGCACGACTTTGGCGAAACACTCTTCCCGCTGGCACAGGATCGGAAGTTCGGAGTCATCGCCATGAAGGTTCTTGCTGCAGGAAGAGTCACTCAGCACGTACAGGAGAGTATCCGGTATTCGCTGACCCTCCCGATCAGCACCGCCATTGTCGGCATGGCAACGGTCGACGAAGTGAAACAGAACGTTCGCGTTGCGCAGGCGTTCTCGCCGATGAGCCGCGATGAAATGAAGACGCTCGAGGAACGAACGCGCAGTTATGCCACGACCGCCGTCATGTGGTGGAAACGAAGATAATTCTTCCTTTTTTCCTGCTGAACTTCTCTCGATTTTTCCCTACTTTTCTTTCGTATGCATTCTCACGTTGCTATCGGCGTTGATCTTGGGGGAACCACAGTCAAGGCCGGTGTCGTTTCGGCCGACGGCAAAATCCTCTATCAAAACAAGTTCGATTCGAGTGCCGGCGGCGCCCGATCGACAGTGATCGCCCAAATCGAAGCCTCCATCCGCGATGCGGCAGATCATTCGAACGGCGCTCCGATCGGCGGCATCGGCCTTGGCTCGCCCGGAATGGTGGACGACAACGGCGTGGTGAAGGCTCCCCCCAATTTTTCCGACTTTGATAATGTTCCTTTGCAGGCGATTCTGGCAAACAGGTTCAACCTCCCCGTGCGGGTCGAGAACGACGCCAACGCGGCTGCTATCGCGGAGTCCCGATTCGGTTCCGGCAGAAAATTCCCGAATTTTCTGTTCGTCATTTGGGGCACGGGAGTGGGAGGCGGAATCATTCTCGACCGCAAGATCTATCGGGGTCCGTTCGGCGGAGCGGGTGAAATAGGCCATGTCTGCATTGACTACAACGGTCCCAGGTGTAATTGCGGCGCCGTCGGATGTGTAGAGGCCTTTGTCGGTCAACGGTATCTTTCCCAGCGCACAGCGGAAAAACTCAAGTCCCATCCCTCTTCTAAAATTCTCGAGCATACAGGCGGAAACCCGGACCTGATTGAGCCCGTATACATATCACGTGCCGCCCAGGCCGGAGATGCGTTGGCCCGGGAGATCCTCGTCGAGGCCGGCATGCTTCTTGGAGTTGCTTTGGGAGCCGTGATGAACATTATGGATCTTCGCGTCAGCATCATCGGAGGCGGAATCTCTGGAGCCGGCGATGTTGTCATGGATGCAATCAAGAAATCTGTTCAAGGACATGTGTTGAAACCCCTTCGTCCGGATATTCAGGTTCTTCCCGCCAAACTCGGCAACAATGCAGGCATCCTCGGAGCGGCAGGATTGGTGTTGTGAGGTCCTCCGTTCGCGCCCTTCTTCTTGTGAGAATCCCCCTTCTCATATTCCTTCTGGTCGCG
The DNA here is from genome assembly GCA_035291905.1 of Bacteroidota bacterium. Classification (GTDB taxonomy): domain Bacteria; phylum Bacteroidota; class Ignavibacteria; order UBA10030; family UBA10030; genus JACPLA01. The sequence goes on along the minus strand of DATDRF010000132.1, from coordinate 22,986 downwards.
GGCATTTTCCCGCTTCGCGCCCAGGAACCGCTTGACACATCGGCTCAACAGGCCGTCGCAGATACAAGCAGGCGCGTGTCGGGAGTCGACACGCTGGTGGTCTACAACGCCCGCGATTCGGTGACCTATTCTCTCAGTACACGCTATATGCGGTTGTATGGCTCCGGGGACATCAAATACCGCGCCATCGGGCTGCAGGCAGACAGGATTGCCGTCAATTGGGACAACGCAACACTGAACGCGGAGGGAGTACCGGATACATCCGATCCCAAAGGCTCGAAGATTACAGGAGCCCCTGTCATGAATGACGAGGGTGAAAAATATGAGGGAACGGAAATAGGATACAATTTTCGAACGAAGAAGGGGAGGATTAGCGTCGGGGAAACGGAAATGGAGGAGGGGTATTACCACGGAGGCGAAATCAAGAAGGTAGCACCCGATGTCCTTTATGTGGAAGACGGCCGGTACACGACGTGCAGTCTCGATCACCCGCACTTTTTTTTCCTCTCGCCAAAGATGAAAGTCATTCCCCGCGATGTTGTTGTGGCTGAACCGGTCTATTTCTATGTCGCCGACGTGCCTCTCTTTGCCCTCCCGTTTGGCGTTTTTCCGAACAGATCGGGCCGACGGTCGGGAATCATTGCCCCGGCATACGGTGAAGACGCACGCTTCGGACGCTATTTCAGTCACTTCGGCTATTATTGGGCAGCAAGCGATTACTTTGACGTTGCCACGACATTCGATTGGTATACCCGAGGCGGATGGGCGAATCGTTCGCTCCTTCGGTACAAGTTGAGATACAACTTTGAGGGAAACCTGAGCGCAGGCATCAACCGGCGATATGAAGGAGAGATTGGCGACCCGGACCGATCGGAGCGAAAGGACTACAACGTACAGATTACCCATCACCAGGATATCGATCCGACGATGCGTGCGGACGTCAATTTCACGTTTACGAGCGGTACCTATTATCGGAATTTCAGCCAGAGCCTCAATGATATTCTGCGCCAGAATATCGTGTCGAATGCCACCCTCAGCAAGACCTGGACCGGGTCCAACAGCTCTCTCTCGATCGCCGTTCTGAGGGATCAGAATCTTGTCTCGGACGACCTGAGCGAAACGCTTCCCTCAATCTCATTCAATCAGGGAACGCTCTTCCCGTTCCGAAAAAAATCGGGGTCGGGATCGGACCCGGCCTGGTATGAGACCATCGGACTTTCCTACAGGGCGAATGGAACGAACCACAGGCAGAAGACCTCTCTCACAGTTGATTCCATCAAGACTGCCGATGGCGTGTTTGGAGATGTAAAAGAATTCCGGCGTACGAACACCCAGAACCTCAATCAGAGCGTCGGATTGTCCTTCTCTCCGAGACTGGGGCCGGTAACTCTGAGCCCTTCGTTGAACTTTGCCGACAATCGCACGTTTACCGAAAGTCGAACTCCTGTCAAGAACAGTGCAGACAGCACGCTCGAGTTTGTCACCGATCGTCCGAGATCGGCTTCGGGATCTCTCTCTGCGGGTATTTCCACCAGTACGCGATTCTACGGTATCATGCAGCCGAATGTGTGGGGAGTCACGGCGTTTCGTCATACGCTGAATCCTACGGTCTCGATCAGCTACAACAAGCAGGTCTATGGCACAACGCTGGGGTCCTATGCGTTGAACGCCTCGATGAACGTTCAGAATATTTTTGAGATCAAATACCAGGAGAGTGATACCGCCAAGGAACAGAAGATCCAACTCATGAATGTTGGCGCCGGCCTGAGCTACAACTTTCGGGCGCCTGAGCGGAAACTGAGCGATCTCAGCGTGAATTATCGAACGAGCATCGGGCGCATACTCGATGTCAGCGCAACCACCGTCTACAGCTTCTATCTCTTTGACAGGACACTGGAAAGAAGGGTGGACAAATTCCTGATGAAGGAAAAGGGATACCTGGCCGACCTGACGTCCATCTCGTTCTCACTCGGTACATCGTTGAGCGGTCAGCGAAAACAGGGTTCGACGCCCCCGCCTACCGAGGAGGCAGTTGAAACTGCGGTGCAGGGGATTGACATGACGGGAGGATTCTATCAGAATGAGACGCCGGACTTCGACATTCCCTGGGACCTGACGTTGAACTTCAACTTCTCGCAGATCCAGCAGGATCCCCGTGCCAAGATTCGCAGCGTTTCGCTGCAGGCGCAGCTTTCATTCAATTTGACCGAGAAATGGAAGTTCTCGGCGAGCGGCAACTACGATCTTGCGCAGAAACAATTCGCAGCTCCGAGTGTTCAAATCTCGCGCGATCTGCATTGCTGGCTGATGAATTTTACGTGGGTTCCGCTCGGCCCGTACCGGTACTACAGGCTTGAGATTCGCGTCAAGGCGCCTCAATTGCAGGATATCAAAGTGACGAAGCAGGGAAGCGAGAGGGGAGTGTATTACTAGGATCGGTTCATCTGTAAAGCTGGTATTGCGTGGCCGATGAACCGACGGTCCGATCAACCGATGACCCGATAGTTACGCGGACTTTCTCTCCTCGTACAAATACACCGGCTCTTTGGTCTTCAGGAGGGTGTCTTTGGTGATGATGCACTTGGAGACATTCTGACGCGTGGGGAGGTGGAACATGATGTCGAGCATCACCTCTTCGATGATGGACCTGAGCGCACGCGCACCCGTTCCTCTCTCCATGGCTCTGTCGACCACTGCTTTGAGCGCGGTCTCTTCGAACTCCAGTTCGACTCCTTCCATCAGGAAGAGTTTCTTATACTGCTTGACAAGGGCGTTACGCGGTTCGGTGAGAATGTTGAACAGGGCAATCTCGTTCAGCGAATGGAGCGTTGCCGTGACCGGCAGCCGTCCCACGAATTCCGGTATCAATCCGTATTTCAGCAAGTCGTCGGGCTCGACACGGGAGAGGTAGTGATCCCTTGTGGAGCTCTTCTTTCCTCTGATATCCGCTCCAAACCCCACGGGATTCTGGCTCACTCGGCGTTCGATAATCTTTTCGAGTCCGTCAAACGCCCCGCCGCAGATAAACAGAATATTCTTCGTGTTGATGTTGATGAGACTCTGCTCGGGATGTTTCCGGCCGCCCTTCGGGGGCACGCCGGCGATTGTCCCTTCGAGGATCTTCAGAAGGGCTTGCTGAACGCCTTCTCCGGATACGTCTCGGGTAATTGAGGCGCTGTCGCTCTTTCGTGAAATCTTGTCGATCTCATCGATATAGACAATCCCTCGCTCGGCTTTTTCAACGTTGTAATCCGCATTCTGAAGCAGATAAACCAAGATCGTTTCGACATCGTCTCCCACGTATCCTGCTTCTGTGAGGGTGGTGGCGTCGGCAATGGCGAAGGGGACGTCGAGGATGCGGGCAAGGGTCTGTGCGAGCAGGGTCTTTCCTGTTCCGGTCGGACCGATCATCAGGATGTTGCTCTTCTCGATCTCAACCTCGTCGAGATGATGCATGTGCTCATTGGAATCGATCCGCTTGTAGTGGTTGTAGACTGCCACCGCAAGGGTCCGTTTCGCATGTTCCTGGCCGATGACATACTCATCGAGCGCCTTCTTGATCTCGGGCGGAGTGAGGTTTCCGCGCGTCGTGTGTTTCCGTGCGCGTATTGCCGCAAGATTGTTCCGAATGATGTCGACCGAGCTCGAGACGCAGAGGTCGCAAATGTAGACATCAGGCCCCGCGATAATGCTGTTGACTTCTTCGGGGGCCCGCCCGCAGAAGGAGCACGTAATCTTTTCGCCCTGTTTCGGCTTTTGTGTCATGAAAGGGCCTACTTTTCCTTCTTGGAATCGATTGTTCGCTTGATCATGAGGTTGTCAACGAGTCCGTAGCTCTTTGCCTCTTCTGCCGACAGGTAGTAATCGCGGTCGGTATCCTTCTGAAGCTGTTCGGGGGTGCGCCCGGTATGCACAGCGAGAATCTCGTTGATCCGCTTCTTGGTTTTCAGGATCTCTTCCGCCTGGATGCTGATGTCGGAAGCCGTTCCCTGCACGCCGCCCCACGGCTGGTGAATCATGATGCGCGAATTGGGGAGCGTTGACCTCTTTGATTTTGCACCTCCCGCCAGCAGCACAGCAGCCATGCTCGCCGCCATCCCGATACAGATCGTTGAAACATCTGGGCGAATATACTGCATGGTATCATAAATCGCAAGACCGGCTGTCACGCTCCCGCCCGGGCTGTTGATATACAGATTGATATCCTTCTCGGGATCCTCCGACTCCAGGAACAGAAGCTGGGCAATGACCAGGCTTGCGATCGTATCGTCGATGGGCGTGCCGATGAACACGATACGCTCCTTCAACAGACGGGAAAAGATGTCGTAAGCCCGCTCGCCGCGGCCTGTCTGCTCGACAACAATGGGGACAAGCTGGTTGTAGATTTCCTTCGAAGACTTCATGAGAGGTTATTCCTTTTCGTTATTCCGCGATTTCTTGCCGCTCTACTTCCTTGATTTTGGACTTCTCAAGCAGAAAGGCGATAAGTTTGTCGCTCACCAGCCTGTCCTTGATCTGATCGGACGATTTGTAGTACGTGATGAGCCGCTCCTTGTCGATGCCGATCTTTGCCGATTCGCGCTCTGCGAGTTCCAGCAGATCCTGATCCCCGGCCGAGATATTCTCGGCTTGAATGATCTCTTCTCTGATCAATGCCCACTTGGCCTGGTAGACCGCATATGCCCGATTCTCCTGATAGAACTTCTCGCTGTCGAATTGCGGGGGAAGTTTTCCCTTGTACTGCTGCTTCACATCCTCTAGAAGGCCCTGGAGGATGCCTCTGATGAGCGATTCCGGTACCAGAAAATCATGCCGCCGGACGATCTCGCCAACCACGGAATTCACGGTCTGTCGATGGCTTTTTTCCTTCCAGTACGCCTCGAGGTCTTCCCGAAGCCCTTTTCGGAAATCATCCGTCTCATTCACCTTCTCCTTTGTAACCTTCTTGACAAACTCATCGTTGAACTCCGGGGTGAGCACCTTTTCGATCTTTGTCGCCTTGATGAGCAAATCCACGTCGTGCGTGTGTTCATCATGCTGATGCTTAAAGGCAACGCGGTACTCTCCGCCGATCTGCGCCTGCTTCAGCGCATCCCTGATCGGTTGTTCGAGCTCCGGATCGGCCAGGTAAAACCGCGCGTTCTGTGATTTCTTGCCGATCAGAGGAAGGCCGCTCTTGTCGAGCTCCTGAACCTGGGCGGTAACAATAAACTCTGTGTCTTCGACCTGCTTGGCAGGCTCGGTGGTGCTGTTCATCTTTCGAAGCCGGAGAATCTCATCTTCGACCTCCTGATTGCCCACGGTGTGGATCGGTTTCTCGACCTCGATTCCTTTGTATTCTTTCAATTGTACGGAAGGCCGGATGTCATATTGAACCTTAAACCGAAATAGTTCACCACGTTTGTAGTCCATGTTGACAATGACCGGGTCGCCGATCGGCTTAAGCTCCTTTTCTTTTACCACGGAACGATAGAGTTCGCTTGCAACCGTGTTCAGAGTCTCGTTCTCGATCAGGTCTCCGTAGAGTTTCTTCACAAGCTCGATCGGAGCTTTTCCCTTTCGGAATCCCTTGATCTCGACCTTTGGACGATAGTCCTGATATGCTTTGTCAAAATGAGGTTGGATTTCCGATGCTGTAACGGCGATTTCCACTTCCCGCGCTACATCAGACAGCGTATTGATCGTTACTTCCACAAAAGCTCCTTTCGTTCACAAAAACCAAAAAACCGCGTTCGTCCACAAATCTACAATCTCCAATCTGCAATTCCTGGTGGGCACGGAGGGACTCGAACCCCCATGCCCGCCTGCCAGTCGGGCAGGGGTTACCCCATTAGCTCCTAAGGCCAGTTTACCCGTCGAGCTCTGTGACGGGCGCGCGTGCCTGCCGCAGGTTGTGGGTAGAGAGGGACTCGAACCCCCATGGGTTGCCCCACTAGCTCCTAAGGCTAGCGCGTCTGCCAGTTTCGCCATCTACCCTTTCGTTCTTGTGTTGCGAACTCTGTCGAGCGGCGTGCAGGGTCCGCCAATGAAGTTTATCCCGCCGTTGTGTGGCGGGACCACGTGCCCCTGGTTCGTGAGCCTCCCGAGCCATCTCAAATAAACGAAAAATCCTCAAAGTTATTTCATTTGAGGACGTAAAAATATAGGAAGAGATTGCCTGAAATGCAAAAACGGGCGACTGAGCGGGCGCTTTCGTTCTTCTTCTGGCGGTATCGGGGAGGGTGTGACGGATTTGCGTCTATTTTCCCGATCGCTGCAGTTCGTTGAGCTTCGAAAGGTACTCAACTGCCTCCTGCCTCAGTGGATCGAGGTTGATCGCGTTGTTGAAATACTCCCGTGCCTTTTGGTAGTTTTTCACGGTCTGATAGGCGAGGCCGAGCTGAATGCTTGTGGTATAGCTCCTCGGGTTGATGGCCAGGGCGAGCTCATACTGTTGAATTGCCCGGGCAGGGTCGCCGTCGCCCATGTAGGCAAGCCCCAGGTTCGAATGTGTTTCCCAATAATCGTTCCCCTTTTCGAGGGCCTTCATCAGAACTTCGATCATGGGCTTGTAATTGCCCACCCGCCTGTAGAGATTGTATGCCTCACGGTACGCGCTGAGATACAGTGAATCACTCTGATAAGCGCGCTCGAAGAATGTCTGAGACCGAATGGGGTCGTTCATCCTGATGTAATACTTGCCCAGCGAGTAGGAGGCATAGGCGAAATCGGGAGCGACAATTGTCGCCTGCCGGTATTTCTCTCCGGCCTCATCGGGATTTGTTTGCTCGCTGGCCGCAGCATCGAGGAGAAGGCGCAACGCCTCTGGCCGGAATTCGCCCCTCCGCACCTGAATCATGATGCGCATCTGATCGTACCTCGATGAGATCTCCGCGTCATAGGAAATCCGGAAAATCTTGAAGATCTCCTTGAGAGCGCCGTTCAGGTTGCCGCTGTAATAATCATCGACTGCCTTCAGCATGGAGTAGAACGGAAGGCGGAACGATGCGGTGTCCCGCTGAACGTTCGGTAAGAGGTCGGGAGGGAACAACGAAAATCCCATCTTGCGGCGATCGTTCGCCATTCGTATGAATGTCTCATACGAATCGACGAGGTTGTTTTTCGCCAGATTCGCCCGCTGCTCTTCTGAAATTGTGCCCGTAAGAGAAATCGCGGCCGTATCGGTGAAATCCAGCGACGAATATGAGTATGAAAGTGCTTCGAGGATGGTTTGGTACAGAAATCCGGTTCTTCCGGCAACCGATCCGTTGAAGATCCATCGTACGTTCTCTTCGTCGAGCGCCGCCTGAAGTGAGTCTCGTTTCGTCTTTGACCATGCAAGGGCATTTCGCGCTTTCTCGAGAATTGGCGATACCGCAGGCGCGTCGCCAGCAATCCCCAGAGCGGCATTTGGGAGAAGCTCCTGAACATATCGGAAATCGGGAACAACCGAATCGATGACGGCGATTTTGGATTTCAGCCCAAGCTGTGCGTCTCTCATGGCGGAAGAGACGGCAGCCCATCGAGTGTCAAAGAGTAAAGAGAACGCGGATGTCCTCTTGTCCCGATACCCGGCAAAGGCCGGGAAGATGGAAAAAGCACGCTCGGCAAGGATCTGTTCGCAGAGAGTTATTCCCTCTTTATAGCTTTGAGATGCCAACGCACTGCCAGCCTGCGATTCCAGATTCCTCATTGCATTCGATCCCGGCCAGAAGTCGGGCGGGATTCTCATCTCTGCTTCGAAGGGGGTTTCTTCTTCCTGAAAAAGAATGCGTATCGGCTGATCGATACGGATCTGCTTTCCGAATCCAAGAAGCAGTGTGCTGTCTCCCTCTTTGAATTCGCTTTTCCATTCCACCGCATACTTCTGCTCTCCCTGGGTAAGGGAAAGCTTCTGAAGGTCATCTTCGATGAAATCCGCATCGATGACCCAGTCGCCGACGGCCACCGAGAGGAAATAGTAATACTGGCCGGCGTTGACGTTTTGGTCGGTCAAAGGAAGCTGATTCGTTTCATTGCTGAACCTGAGTTCGATGAAGCGCGGACCACTCATGCCAAGGAATCCGGACTTTTCAGTAATCTTGACCTGAGCAGAGGGGACCTGCGCTGAAAGTGTGGAAACAAACGCAGCGAGACAAACAAGGAGAGACGTACACTTCATTTCGGTACTCCTGCTATGGTCGGATTGTGTAACAAAAAAAATATAGAAAAACAGTGATGCAGAAGCAATAAACGTTCGATCTTGCCTGGATCGGTAATACAGGACTCTGTCTTGGAATCGATGTGTTCCGTCCGGTTTTCGGCGGGAATGTCAAAAGTCTCTGAAGTCGTCATTCTATGGATGTTCGCAATGTCTTGACATTCAACCATAAAAATGCAACATTTTTTCTGCGTCCTGCAATCTTTCCTCCCTTTGAACTATTTCCGATTGACAGAGGACACACTACATGAAGGCTAATTCTGATATTTTCTAGTGTCTTCTGGGAGGTTTCTATGAAAAGACTCTTCAGTGTCGTAATCGCGTTCTGCCTTGCAAACTCGCAGGTTTTTGCACAGCAAGAAATCTATATGCAGAAGGTCCGGTCAGCGGAGGCCTTCAAAAGCCCGATTGTCCGGGGGGTCGCAACAGGCTCTCTTGTGGCTGTCACCTCCGTCGACAAGGGGTTGAAGATACTGGACCTCAAGACGATGGCAGAGCGGTTTTCCTATCCGATTCTTCCCAATGCTCTCTCTTCGCTTCGCTGGACCCGTGACGGCGTTTTGGCAACTGCCCGCATTGACGGGCAAATCAACTATTGGGTGCCCGGGAGCCCATCGATGGCATCGTCCTTCACGGGCCACACGGCCGGGATCTCCGATTTTGCGATAAATGGAGAGGGGCATCTGGTGCTTGCCTGTTCGGACAACCTCGTCAAAGTGGTTGACGGAACGACGGGCGAAAGAATGCTCTCGTTGTCGATGGGAGAGGACCGAATAACGAGTTTCGCGTGGCATCAGGAAGGGAAAAAAGGAGTCGTTTCCCTCAGTTCCGGGAAGCTCATGATACTTGATTCCGCTCTCATCCTCTCGAATACTGTTGTGACGCTCCCCGAGCCGGCGACGGCAATGGCCTTCAGTCCCGACGGAAAAACGCTCGTTGCGGGAGGGATGAGAGGATCGCTGAGCCTCTGGGAGACCCAGACATGGGCTATGCAAAAAGGCGCCACGCCTCATCGAAGCGCGGTCACCGGCTTCTCATTCGATCCCGAGATGCGATGGATTGCTTCGACATCAGGGGACAGTACGCTGACCGTTTCCGACGCGCGGTCGCTTGCGACCGTGAAGACTCTGCACGAACAGGGTGTCCTGTTGACCTTTGCCGCGTTCACGTCGCAGGATGCCATGGTGACCGGTGATTCAAAGGGGTCCCTTGCCACATGGCGCGTCCTCGAAAGGCCGCCGGACACAACGGCTCCAGCCCTGACCATTCTCCACCCCACCCGCTATTCGGAAGACGCCCCGTCGAGGCAGTATGCCACTCAATACGAAGTGCTGGGACTGGCGTACGACGAAAGCGATATCAAAGAAGTTCTGGTGGGGAACCAGAAAGCCGTGGTGACGGATCCGAAGGTTCAGAACACGACGGCTTCGGGAGCAGGGCTCAAAGGAAAGGAATTTCGCGCGACGATCAACCTTCCGGTTGTCGGGGCGAACAGGATTGAGGTAAAAGCGATTGACGCGAGCAACAACGCCACGGTACAGCCTCTGTTCATCCAGCGGTTGTCAAAGGACCAGGCGCTTGAGATTCTGGGACCTCCGGAGAATACGGAAACAGAGGGCGTGGCGATTGACGTTCAATTCAAGCCGTTGTTCGAAGTGGCATCGTATACGATTTCTGCGAACACCGTCGACTTTGTGGAAGCCCGCGGGCCGTTGAAGATCAGATCCGGGGATATTGTGAAGGAAGAAATCCCGCTTATTGTCGGGTACAATCAGATTGCCGTCAACGTTGTGAGCAAGAAGGGCGAGAGATTCACAAAGCTTGTGGGAGTGAACAGGAAGTTCTCTGCAGCCGTCGCTGAAGCTCCCCGCTACTCTCCGGGTGCGCGCAAGGAAGCAGGCGGGCCGCAGCGTTGGGCGGTGATCGTGGGGGTTTCGGAGTATGCGAACAAGGGCATTCCGCCCCTCACGTATGCGGATAAGGATGCCGAGGCGCTTGCGGCTTTTCTCCAGACTCCCGAGGGTGGGAGTTTTGACAAGGACCATATGCGGATCCTCATCAACCGCGATGCAACATTGGCGAACCTTCGTGACGGGATGATTGATTTCCTCCAGCAGGCAATCGACAAAGATCTTGTTGTGATCTATTTTGCAGGCCACGGGGCGCCCGACCCAACGAGGCCGCAGAATCTGTATCTGCTCACGTACGATTCCGACCCTTCACGCCTTGGAACGACGGCGTTCCCGATGTGGGATATTCAAACGGTGATCACGCGTCAGATCCAGGCGAAGAAAGTTGTCGTGTTGTCTGATGCATGCCACAGCGGCGGCATCAGTGTCGATGTTGCCACGCGGGGCCTCGATGTGACGAACTCGAATCCTATTAACCAGTACCTGGCTGAACTGGCAAGGGCAAAAGATGGAATGGTGGTATTTACGGCCAGCGCTGCCGGAGAGGTTTCGCAGGAATTTCCCGAATTAGGCCACGGAGTGTTCACGTACTACCTGTTGGATGGCCTCAAGGGTACCGCTGATACAAACAACGACTACATCGTAACAGTGAACGAAATGATGGGATATGTCGAGGAGCAGGTAAAACGAAAAACCCGCGGTGCGCAAAATCCCACGCGAAGCCAGACAACGTACGACAAAGAGTTACCAATGTCTGTTATCAACAAATGAACTGAAGGGAGAAGGTTATGAAATCTATGGGCGGAATCGTTGTTCTGATATTCCTCCTGACGGGATTCGGCTCTCCGGACAAGACCGTGATCACCACACCACAACAACAGGGCGTCGAAGAGAACGTCGCTTTCTCGTGGGGATTCGGGGCGCTCGTGGGGAAGGACAAGAAGTTTGTGCCTATCACGCGGGATACAATCCTCAAGACCGGGGACGAAATCAAGATGGTTGTGGAATTGAAGAAGGAATGCTACGTCTACCTGGTGCATCACAGTCCGAAAGGTGAGGTGTCGCTTCTCTTTCCCGAGGATGTACGGCAGTTTTCCGGTGACTACAAAGTTGGCAAGAACTACTATATCCCGAAGGGGCGGAGTTGGTTCGAGCTGGATAAGAACCCGGGACGAGAGACGTTCTATCTGTTAGCTGCCTCCGAGCGTTTGGTGGAATTGGAGGCCCTCATCGGCAACTACAATACCGCGAAGAAGGAGGAGAAGGGGCCGATTGCGGACCAGGTGTTGACTGAGATCAGAAGCGCTAAGAGAAAATTCAAGACGTTTACGACGCTTGCCGAACGGCCGGTCACCATCGGAGGCAATATCCGTGGGGTCGGAAAGGCCGAGCAGGCCAAGCGGCCTGATGTTGCGACAATATCCACAGACATCAAGGCAAACAACTTCTACAGCAAAACCTTTACCATTGACCACCAGTAATACCCGCACGAAATGGGCCACGGCACAGCTTGCCGTGGCTGCGTTTCTGTTTGTCCACCTTCTCTTTTGGGTTTTCCCCGCAGTCTTCCAGCCTTGGAATGCTCAGATCATCGACCAGCTGTTTGTTTTTCGTTCGGAGTCCGAAATTTTCAGGCCGGCGTACGATTCCACGGTGGTGCATGTCGACCTGAGTGACAGGACCATCGAGAGCCTCCAGAATTTCTATTTCTCTCGCGGCCATTATGCTCAGGTGATCCGCAATCTTGGTGACATGCGCGTCGCGGCGCAAATGTGGGACTATATTTTTCCGAAAAGAGTCAGCGAAGACCCCACGGAAGACCAAGCCCTTGTCGATGCGACGATGCAGGCGGGGAACGCGTACTTCGGATTGAAATTCAATTTGGGGAGCGAAAAACCTGCCGAAGCAGGTTTGGGCCGTCCCGTCGACCTGCAGTACCTCGAGCAGACTTCCTGGAACGTTGTGATGAGCGGAAATCCTGACGGATTGTTCTGGGCAAGCAATCCGACCGCGACGATGGCTGAAGCCGCAGGAGTATCGAAAGGCCTGGGGTACCTGAGCCTTCGGTTCGATCGGGACGGCGTGTTTCGGAGAGCACCCCTGCTGGTCAGATACGGCGATTCGTACTATCCGAGCTTTGCCTTTCGCGTCGCCTGCAATTACCTCGGAGTTACCCCCGACCGGATACTAGTCAATCCAGGCAATGAGATTGTTCTGAAAGACGCTGTCCATCCCGGGGGCGAGGCGCATGACATTCATATTCCGGTTGACGATCAGTGCAATGTCGTGATCAGCTGGGTGGGCGCCTGGCCGCGTATGCTGCATTACGATTTCGGGGACATCCTTCGGGCTTCCGACGACCGGGATGAGCTCGAAATTCTGGGTGAGGAATTACAGGGGAAGATCGTTGTCGTTTCTGAAGTGGCGACAGGTTCGGCCGATGTTGGGCCTGTTCCGACCGACAACAATTTCCCGCTCAGTGGTCTCCATGCAAACGTCGTCAACAGCATCGTTTCCGAGCAGTTCCTGAATGAGATCACGGGTCTGCCGATGATCGGAATCGAGCTGCTCGTTCTCGTTGTCCTCTATCTTGTGGCTCTGCAGGTATCCTCCCGCTCTCTTGCCTTGATCACGATAGGACTCCTGCTCGGGTATCTCGCGATTGCCGGCACTCTGTTCCTTGCGTCGGGCGTCATCATCAATATCCTTCGGTCGGTCTTCATTATTGTGTTCGGCATGTTCTCCATCGTTGCCTATCACTACTTCACAGAAGAAAAGAACAAGGAAGCATTGCGGCGTTCCTTTGAATCTTATTTTCCCCCTTCTGTCGTAAAGCGAATTATGGCGAATCCCGACATGATCACGGCGGGCGGGCAGAAGAAGGAGTTGACGATCATGTTCAGCGACATCAAGAGCTTTACTACCCATTCATCGACGCTTGCGCCGGACGAGATCCAGAGACTGTTGAACGAGTACTTTGGGGCAATGGTGGATATCGTTTTCAAGTACGAGGGAACGGTCGATAAGTTCATTGGCGACGGCCTGATGGTATTCTTCGGCGATCCGGAGGTACAGCCGGATCATGCGGTGCGGTGTGTTCAAGCAGCAAGGGAAATGCAGAAGAAGACGCGGGAATTGAAAGCAAAGTGGGAGGCAGAGGGCAAATTCCCGTTGAAGATCCGAATTGGTATCAACACAGGATCGGTTGTCGTCGGAAACATGGGGTCGGAACGGAGATTGTCGTACACGGTTCTGGGGTCCGACGTCAACCTCGCACAGAGGCTGGAATCGAATGCCCCGGTCGAAGGGATCATGATTTCACAACGGACATACGAGCTGGTGAAAGACCAGGTTCAAACGCGCCGGCTTGAACCGGTAAAGGTGAAGGGGCTGGAGGAGCCGATTCAGGTGTGGGAGGTGGTGGTGGAGGAGGGCAAAAACTAGGAGAAGTCAGAAGTCAGAAGTCAGAAAAAGGATCCCCTTGCTACGTAAAACCTGAAGCTTGAACCTTGAAACCAACCTTGCGCATACCCGAACTCGAAACCCGGAACTCGTAACCCGTAACTATTTTGCTATGCCTTTCCTCAACATTTCCCCTAATTGTCTGTAATTGATCTTCCCTGCATTTTCCTTCAAGTGCTTCACAATGATAATCGAGCGCCCTATCCGCTGGTCGGCATCTTTTCCTCTTCCTGCGATGTAAAGCAACGTGCGAAGTTTACCCGGTGTTAACGCGTGTATCAACCTGTCTCCCTCTTTGTCCTGCCTCAACAACTCCGCAAACTCCTCCGGCATCGGTAGACCGTACTGGCTTTCATCCTTTCGTAGTCCGACCGTGACCTTCTGCCCCACGCTCAGTCGAAGGGCTTTCAGCAAATTCCTGTTCACTGAAATAACGTACGTTGCATTTCCCACAGGGAGCAGTGCACACTGATACTCCGGCTCGCCATTGAGGGAGCAGAATACGCGGCGCGAGCTCTTCTCGATGAGTTTGGAGACGGCATCCTTCGGTACTCTGATCTGACTTCCCCAGAGCTTGCTTTTGGACTTCTCCAAAGTGGCCGAAAATGTCAGTTGTCGGGCAGGAGACCTCATCCCCCAATATCGTAAATGTCACAAAAAGATTCTGGAAGACGGATCTCAAGGGGGTGCGCAGGCCCTTAGAAATCTCCGAACCTGAATGTCAGCTGCGCCGAGGGCCCGCTGAGATCTTTGTTCGTGGAAATTCCCGAAGATGTCGCGCGAACAAATCGAAAGCTTGCACCGGCGCTGAGGCGGAACCAACGGATGACGTTCAGATCGAGATTCATGCCGGGTTCAACGACGAAAATCCCATCGTCCATGTGTGGCGAATCGGGATCCCAGGTGGGGCCTGCCATCCCGCGGTAACCGATAGCTCCGCCCCCGACCAGGGTATGGATGGAAAGATGAATCAGGCGATCAGAGTTGAAAACGTATTCCAGGTCCAGCCCCCCGTACCCGAAATCCATGTAACGCTCTCCGAATGGTCCCACCACATATGACGGAATATCGTTGACGAGTCCGTAACCGGCGAAGCCCAGGGAGAAGGCATGGTTGATGATCCATCCGCCGCGGCCTCCCACAAGGAGGGCAAACTGGTTGTTCATGGAAGCGAACTTCACCACAACGGCTCCGTATCCGCCGTGTTCGATTTCATCCATGTCGAGCAGCGTTTCCTCCTGGGCAACGAGGGACGCCGCGAGGAAGAAGGAGAGGCAAAGAACTGGTAGAAGTGATTTCATGAGCATTCTCCGATGGGAATATCATGCAAGCGCAGATTGCCGGGAGATCCTTGAGCGAGTTATTCTTTCATCAAGTCAGACGGCTCTATATGGATGAGAACCTCAGCAACGGCGGGATTCGATTGACGCAGCGCCTCTTTCACACGACGCGCAATGTCATGCCCCTTTCGGACGGAAATCTTCCCGTCCACCGTGACGTGCAGATCAATGTAATATGAGAATCCCATTTTGCGAATAAAACATTTTTCAAGTGCGACCACCCCCTCAACGTCCTGGGCGACCTTTCTGACGGCCCGTTCCATCGTCGCAGGCGGGGCGGCATCCATGACCTCATTGACGGCGGGGCGAAGGATTCGATATGCGTTGAACAAGATAATGACGGAGGCAAAGAGAGCTGCCCAATCGTCCGCGCTCTCATATCCCCCGCCTCCGACAAGCGCGACGGAGATCCCAATGAAGGCGGCTGAAGAGGTAATCGCATCGCTCCGATGATGCCACGCATCGCTTTTAACAGCGGTACTGTTGACGCTTTTTCCCACTTTAAACACAAACCGGAAAAGAGCTTCTTTTGTTGCGACAACAACGACAAGGACAGCAAGAGTGAACGGAGCCGGGGAATGGTGGGGAGTGATGATTTCGCGAATACTCTCCACTGCAATCCCGATGGCTGCGGCAATAAGGGCAAGCCCGACAATCGATGCAGCGATCGGTTCAGCTTTGCCGTGACCGTACGGGTGATCCGCATCGGGCGGCCGGGAGGAGATCTTCAGTCCTCCCCAGACAATGAGAGAACTCATGATATCGGTCGTTGATTCGATGGCATCGGCGATGAGTGCGTAGGAATTTCCCAAGTACCCCGCGATGCCTTTGGTCGCAGCAAGAAGAGCATTCGCAATAATGCCGATAATGGTGGAATGCATCCCTTTTTGTGCCGGGTCAATCAAATGCCGTGGCTCCATTCGTGCCTGCCGATCCTACATGAACCATTTCTTCTGCTTATACACTGCGTCACCGAACTCTTGCATGAACGTCATATCCTCTTCATTGAGCGGGCCTAACTGTACCGCGGCGATATTCTCCCTCAGCTCGCGTTCGCTTCGCGGAGCCGTCAGCACAGTGTGAACATAAGGATTGGAGAGAGCAAACCGATAACATTCTCCGCCTGTCGGAATTCGTGCACCCTTTGGCCAGGTCTTGGGCCGCCGCAGAAGAGCCCTCCATCGCGTGGCAGTGTAGCAAATTGTACCGGGATTATGCGCCGAGAGGTGGGGAAAGATGTCGCGTTCCGCTCCGCGATGGGCAGCATTGTAGCGAAGCATCAATGTATCGAGAGACCCGCTTGCGGCAAGTGTTCCGAGGAAGGCACGGTCATGACATGAAATTCCGATGGCCCTGACTTTTCCCTCTTCTTTGAGCTTGCGCAATTGATCCTGGACGCGCTGTGGAAACTCCACCGGTTTCATGACACCCATGAAGAGAAAGATATCGATGTAATCCGTCTTGAACTGCTTCAAGCGCTTTTCCAGGACCTTCCTGACATCCTGTGCCCACCAAATGTAATTGTACGCCCCGGTAACGAGAACGAATTCGTCGCGGCGGGATGGCATCAGTAGTCGCAACGCTCGTATCATCTGAACGTCAACACCAAAAGCGAAGAAGAGGTTGACACCCGCCTCGGCAGCAGCGTAGACTGCCTTTCTTCCCGGGTAATAGGAGGCGGAGAGCCCCAGCGGCGAGACGACCATTCCCGTTCTTCCCAAGGGCCGATATTGAAAGGCTGTTGTCATTTGTTTCTATTGCTGAGGAACGGTGCTTCCTGAGATTCTGACAGCAATAATGGCCACGTCGTCGCTAAATTGTCCGCCTTTCCCGAATTCTCTGAGTTCATTTAACAATGCTTCGACAAATGATCGGGCGTCGAAGCCCCCATGTGCCTGAATGAATTGCCGTAGGCGCGAATCACCGAATTGTTCTCCCTCAGGGTTCGTTTGTTCAAGAAGGCCGTCGGTGTAAGCGACAATGATGCTCCCAGGGGAAAACTCGAGCTCGGTCGCGTTCAACTGAGGCAGAGAAGAACTGAGACCGAGAGCTATTGTCCGTTGTGAAAGCGGGCGAATCGTTCCTCCCGTGCAGACCAGTGGCGGCGGATGTCCGGCATTGACATACTGCAGAACTCCACGGGCCGCGTCTATTGCGGCGACGAAAAACGTGACGTAATCCTTTCTTGTCGTGCTCTCATAGAGAAGGCTGTTCAATCGTTTCGTAAGGGCTTCCAAATCAACATTTGTCTGAGCCAGAAGTTGAATCGACGCACGTACCTCAGCCATAATCAACGCAGCCGGGATTCCCTTTCCGGAAACATCAGCTGTGACCATCAGAATCCTGTGATCACCCAATGACAGAACATCGCAATAATCTCCGCCAACGTACCTGCCCTGTTGCACCGTCGCGTAGCAATCGAGTCCTTCGATCTGGGGGAATGTTCGGGGGAGGAGCGTTGCCTGTACTTCGGAGGCAACCCTCAATTCCCACTCGGACAATTCCTTCTGGTAGCGAAGGTTGGATTCATTTCTGACAAGTTTCACAAGCACGTGTCTTGAGTATTGTGCAAGGAAAGTGAGAAGGACTACGTACCCGCCAAGAATGAGCACTTTCGTCAGTTGCCCAACATAGGTCACGTCGGCGCTAAAGAGTTCTTTCTCGTATCCGCCGGATGTGAAAACGACGCGGCCCGACAAATGGAGATAGATAACGAGGAAAAGGTAGAGTGCGAAAGCCAGTCCGCCCGCAGCGAGGGTAAGACGCCGATCGTAACGAAATACTGTGAGCGCCAGGAGGGGAAACAAAGCATAGAACACATAATTCTTAAGTGCGACCGCAGGGATTTCGATAGTCGTATACAGAAAAAGCAGGACGAAGAGCAGAAGAATGTCGATTGAAGAGGTCAAATACTTCATCATCGGATAGTAGCCGCGACGGCGTATTCCGAGAAAGACTCCCAATCCGTAAGCGTAGCCGATGAAAAGTGCAGAGCCGTTCATCAGGGTTGCCTCGAAGGAGAGAGCGGCAACGTTAAGAAGCATCACGACGGTGAAAATGAAAAGCACCACGAGACGCGCATAGTTAGCAAATTTCTCGGCCCGAGCCTCTTCACCTGCCAGGGCTTGATCAATACGCTCAGAGGCATTTTCCCACGTGTCGCTTGCGGGTACGGAGGGCATCATAATCGGAAGGTCTTCTGCCCGATTCTCCCCACGAAAGCCGGGCTTGAAATAATACGGAGGGAATAGATGGATGTCAAGGTGGAGTGATACAGCGGAGGAGCAGGGGAGAAGGGGGAAAGGGAGATGGGTCTATTTGTTGTAGCCTTGCTCCCCGTACGGCTTCAACTTCTCGAGCCAGATCATTTCCAGCAGGGTCAGCTCATCCTTGAGATTGAAATCGGGATCGTCCTTCACCTTTATGACTTCAAGAATCTCGAAGGTGAATTTGTCGGGGCCGAATTCATTCCAGTCTTTCTGGAGTGCTTCGTTGGGATGCCGTCCGCTCATGAGCTTGAACCTGTGACTGTTGAGTGGTCCTTCAAGATTCAAGCTGCTTCCCAGAAAGACCCTGCCGTTTGCGATATTCTTGATCAGATAAACACCTGCCGGCTTCGGCCGCTCTTTGTATTCTCTGTTGATTTCTCTCTGCGTTTTTGCCATTGTGCGTGACCTATTGTTCAAAAAGATGCAGTTCTCCCAGTATCCCCCTGAGTATCCCCTCGCGCGCATTTCGCATCGGGAAATCAGGATCGGGGCTTTCAAGATTGAGGGCATAGACATACACCTCATCCTTCCGTTCGACAAACCCGACAAACCAACCGATCTGGTTTCCGTCCTGCTCGGTCCATCCGGTCTTTCCGCGAAGCGTGGAGCCGGATCTTTCCTCGAGGAACATGATCCTATGGACGGTCCCCTGTGCGTGAACGGGAAAACCAAGAGTGCGGCGGTGGAGCTTTGTTAGAAAACTGATTTGCTCGTCGGCAGAAATCCTCAGGCCGCCGTTGAGCCAGAAAGCATCAACGCCTCCCGAAACACTCGCATTCCCGTAGTGCTCGCGTTCCATCATCTCGCGCAATTGGTCCTCGCCCGTTCGCCGCGCCAGTTCCTGGTAGAACCAGACCGTTGAGTTCCGAAACGCCGTCCGCATATCCTGATCCTGATTCCATCCGCTCACGGGGCGTTCAACACCGTCCCATTCCAGGATGGTTGTGTCATCCTGGATTGATTCCGCTTCCAGTGCGGCCATGGTATTGAAGATCTTGAAGGTTGAAGCGGGGAGAAAGCGTCTTTTCGCCCTCTCGGGATTATATCGCATGCAGCTATCCGCTTTGACTGCATACAGGACGAATGTTCCTGTTGCCTTGTGATCTGCGAAGTGTCTTCGGAGATCTGCCCGTTCATGCTGGACCCTGGCGGTCTCGACGGATTGCCCGGAGAGGGGCATCGCCGAAACAACGAGAACGCAGGGCAAAAGAAAGCGAATCCTTGTCATAGTTCTTTCCTATGTGATTGAGCGCTATCGATCAGCGGCTTTGAATGACAGAACAAAATTCCTGCCTGGTGCCGCAATCCCGGAACTGTAAGGTTTGTATCGGCGGTCGGTGATATTCTCCACGCCTCCGCTCACGGAGAAGATATCCGAAATCTGGATCATAGCTTTGAAGTTCAGCGTGTACCACGCGGGAGAATAGGGCCTTCCCTGTGAATCCACGGCGTAGAGATAGGCCTTCTGCCGTTCCTCCTCCGGAAGTTTGCCATAACTCTTCTCCCCGTTGTAGATTGCATAAAGATCAAGAACCATCTTCTGCGATGAATAGGTCAGGTGCGAAGACCCAAACCAAGGCGCCAAATGACGGGAGGGACTCGCAGTGCCGTCGTCGAGTTCCTCTTCACCTATTTGGTAATTGAGGTGAGATGTGAAACCGAAACCGGAAGAGGGTTTTACTTCAATTCCGGTCTGAACACCGTAAACAAACGCGTGAGCCGCATTTTGCACTGCTTGCACCCGACTCAAGGTTCCGTCATACATGATACTATCCAAGCCGCTCAAGGTGAAATCGCGCCTGACAAGGGCGTCTTTCAGCAATGTGTAGTACGCCGCAATGTCGATTTTCACCGCGTCACCGATCATCCTCGCTGCTCCTATTTCGGCATTGTAGGCATACTCGGCCCTCAAATTGGGATTCGGTACAATAACGAACCCCGGTTCGGAGTCAAAAACTTTTCCCATATCGTCCACGTTGGGGGAACGAAAACCGGTCGAGAAACTGGCGCTCAACGACCATTCGTTTGTGGGGTGATACACGAGTCCAAGACTGCCGGTCAGGGAGCCGTCGGATATCTCTGTTTCGGTGTATGGAAAAGGGTAGAACGTCGTATCAAACTGCGCGGTCAACAGGTGACGGTTGTAGCGCGCGCCGATCTGCCCAAGAAACTTACTGGAAAACCTGTGACGATAGGAAACGTAGGCGGCATACGATGACCATGTCGATTGAGGATACCGTGCCGGGCCATTCAGGACAGCTCTGGTTCTGATGTCTTCATCTGTGCCTCTCGAGTTCACGTCGTCGTACACAGCCTCAACGCCGTAGAACAGCTCCTCTCCGATGCCAATAGATCTATTAAGGTCGATGTTGATGGAATAGGCGTTGACCTTTTCGACTCTTCTTCTGAGTTCGGAGCTGTTCAGATCCCTGTCGTTACGGCTTTCTTTGAAGAACTGGTGGGCGAGACGAACCGTCATCCGGTCAAAGAATGCCGTGGAACCGTCATGGAGTATTGCCAGGTGGTTCATCATCCAGATCTGCGGCCCGTAGTACCACTCCGCACTTCGTGGCAATCCGCTCCGGTAGAGGATTAGCCTGTCATAGCGTGAATAATCGGTCGTGGCTGAATAATGGAAACCGTATTGAAAATCCCAATCGTCGTTCGGAGCGTATCGCAGCTTCTGCATGAGATTGAATTGCACGTATCCTGTCGGCTTCTGGATTCTGGGATTCTGATTTGAAGTCACAACGTCCATGGTGTCCTGGCGCTGGACATACGACGGGCGCAGATATTCTGCCGGGCCATGCTTTCCCATCGTGAGATCCCCGTAGTCAAAGTAGGAGAGACTGGTCGCCAACGCCCATCTGGTCCAGCCGATGTTGAGATCCACATGCCCCGTCATTTCGCTGTTCGCCGATGAGGTTCGGATCACTGCCTTCGTTCCTGCGATCGGGTTGTCGAAAAGGGAAAACCGCGGAGTGATCGTTTGGAAGCTCATGACCCCGCCGATCGCATCACTTCCATAAATCACCGAACCGGGGCCAAACATGACCTCGGCATGTTCGGTCGCGAATGGATCGAGAGAGATGACATTTTGAATATTGCCCGACCGAAAGATTGCAGTGTTCATGCGAACGCCGTCGACGGTGTACAGAAGCCGGTTTGTCGAGAATCCGCGTATCATCGGACTTCCGCCCCCTTGCTGACTTTTCTGCATGAACACCTCTCCCGACGTTGTCAAGAGATCAGCAGCGGTTTGGGGGTTCTGGAGGAAAAGATTCTCCGGGGAAATTGTCGCGATTCTCTCGGGGGTATCCATCGCTGGACGGCTCCACCTGGTTGCCGAGACGACGACCTGATCGAGCGTGAGTACGGTTGGGGTGAGGAGAAGTGTGAAACCGGCGAGTTCCAGGTCGTCGTAGCTTTTGATTTCCGTCTTATACCCCACAAAGCGAATTTCAATTCGCTCGGATCCGCTGAATGCGGAGACATCAGCCCTTCCGCTTGAATCCGTTGTCGTGGATGCCTTGGGGGCCTCGCTTACCAGCGTGGCCATTTCAAGTATTTGTCCGGTCTCGCGGTCTTTGACCGTTAGTATCTGGGAGGAACCGACTGTACATGCTCCGACGAGGACCGAAAGGAGTGCAAGAATTCTCATATGGACGGTCAGATCATCGGGCAAATCAGAAGGAAAAATCCGGCAGCGGTTCTGAGGAACTCATGAAGTCAATGTAGCAGTGGATGACACAGAATGCAAGCCATCCGATGTAGGTCGGAATGGCATTCCGACCCTAAGAGGTCCGCAGCTTTCGTGCGAACGCTCTTATGTCTTCAACCAACAACTCCGGTTCTTCGATAGCGGCGAAATGCCCGCCCCGAGGAAGGTCGGTCCAATGCAAAATGTTGTACGATCGCTCTGCAAACTCGCGCGGCACAAGGAGGTCTTTTTCGCCCGGGAACATCGCGACACCCGTCGGAACCTCGATTCTCCCGCCCGGTTTTCGCTTCGGAAGATTGACGTTGTTCGTGTAATGATAATAGTGACGCATGGATGAATTGATGGTCTGAGTGGTCCAATAGATCATGACGGTGGTTAACAGCTCATCCTTCGTGAATCGGCTCTCGATGTCTCCTCCGCAATCGCTCCATGCCCTGAATTTCTCGACGATCCACGCTGCGAGGCCCGCGGGTGAATCGTTCAGGCCGTATGCCAGCGTCTGCGGCCGCGTTCCCTGAATGTGGCCGTATCCGTTTTCTTCGCGTTCCCACTTTTTGAAACTGGTCATGTAATTCTTCTCATTTTCCGTTAATTCGGATTCCGCCGGAAGAGGATCGGGCCACAAAAGATCCACGCTGCTGATGTGAATGCCTCGGACACAATCGGGGAAGAAATATCCAAGCAGAGAGGTGACGCCGGCTCCGACATCGGTACCTTGGGCGATGAATGAAGGATAACCCAACACCTGGGTCATGAGCTTGGCCCACAGCTCGTGAGCTCTCATGTGCCCGTGTTTTCGCGGAGAGGAATATCCGAATCCCGGGAGAGAAGGGACGACAACGTCAAAAGAATCCTCGGGTCGTCCGCCGAATCGCACAGGATCGGTCAGCATGGGAATGATCTTCAACATCTCGGCGAACGAGCTCGGCCAGCCGTGTGAGATGATGATGGGAGTCGGCTTCGGCCCTTTCCCGCGCTCGTGAACGAAATGGACCAGGCAATCGTCAATTTGCGTCTTGTAGTGTTTGAAGGAGTTGAGCGAGGAGACCTGTCTTTCCCAATCGAACTCCTTCTCCCAATAGGAACACAACTCCTTCAGATACAT
>DATDRF010000131.1:0-3674 GCA_035291905.1 Bacteroidota bacterium | reverse complement strand
ATTTGCAAAACGGATGAAACGCGAGCATGTGGTTTTTTGAAGCACGGAAGAAAAGGAGAGACCTACAATGAGGGATATTCATCACAGGCTGAAACTGCGGAGAGGAAGCTCACCTCAGAGGGAAATGCGGGATGGGTTCGTTCACTGGGTGAGGGGACTGCGGTCAAACGAAGAAAAAGGCGCCAGCTCCGCCCCTGCGGAGAGATCGGATGAGGAACGTCGATGGCAAGATGACGGGGGCAGTGCGGATTGACTTGTTGAGAATTCGTCAGATATAAGCCCCCCGGACGGACCCTCCCGGTCACCGCGTCTGGTTTTTGAACTCATTGCTGTATTCGGCCTGCCCCGCGGCATTCCGTTTGACTCCAATGCTTGCTTACCTTATTTCAATTCTCTAAGTTCGACAACAACACACTGTTCTTTTTCACATGAGGTTGACTGGTATTTGGTTAGCACGAGATCGGATTTCCGACGCGAAGTGCGGAAGGAGAGTTTTGTAGCTTAAGGTTTGTCGTTGGCTGACTCCTGAAAAGTTCGTCACGCAGCGCGACGCAGTCGGGGTCCGCGAAAGCGGTTACCTTTCGACCTCCATTTTTCTCCCATAGAGGTTTTCTTGTCTCGCATTGCTCATGAGACGATATAGGGTGAATGATATATGAGAAAAGGGATTACCCGTCCGCAGAGGATCATCAATAGCGTCGCCCCAATTCGGATCTGCGACAACGGCGGATGGACGGACACCTGGTTTGCACACTACGGGAAGATCTTCAATATCGGTGTGTATCCGTATGCCGAGGTGCAGGTCGAGGTTTTTCCCTACAACGGAGAACGGGAACGGATTCTCATCTATGCGGAGAACTACGGTCAGAGGTATGTCATGTACCCGGAGAATCTTGGCTGGGACAAGCATCCGCTCCTTGAAGCCGCAATAAGAAAAATGAACGTCCCCGAGAAATTCGCGTTCCAAGTGACAATCTTCTCTGAGGCGCCTGCCGGAGCATCGACCGGGACTTCTGCGGCTGTCACCGTGGCTCTCATTGGCGCGCTCGATTGTCTTACGCCGGGCAGAATGACGCCTCACGAAGTAGCGGTTGTTGCACACTCTGTGGAAACGGAGATGTTGAAGCAGCAATGCGGCATCCAGGACCAGTTATGCTCCGCATACGGGGGGTTGAATTACATAGAGATGGACTCCTATCCCCATGCCACGGTGACACAAATTCAACTTCCGAATTCTTTGTGGTGGGAGCTGGAACGGAGGCTCACGCTGATCTTTCTCGGCAAATCACACAGTTCTTCTGAGATCCATAAGAAAGTCATTCGCGAACTGGAAGATGCAGGGCCGGAGAACCCGAAAATCGACGCCTTGAGAAAAACTGCAGAGCGTTCGCGGGATGCCGTCATTGCGGGAAGGTTCGACGAGTTTGGCCGGGTCATGATCGACAACACGAAAGCGCAGGCCGAGCTTCATCCCGAGCTCGTGAGCACTGATGCTCAGAGAATCATTGATATTGCGCGCGAACATGGGGCGATCGGCTGGAAGGTGAACGGCGCAGGTGGCGATGGCGGATCAATCACGATTCTCAGCGGCCCTCTGTCGTCCGCAAAACGGTCGATGATTCGGGAAATTGAGGCCGAAAATCCCCTTTTCAAGAACATCACGGTTTACCTGAGCAGGTTTGGCCTGCGAACATGGGAAACTGTGTCGGCAGCCTGACGAAGGATTTTGGTCTTCCGTTCTTCTTTGCTAAAGAAACCCTGCGTCGCCAGTCCTCCGCCGAAAGCAGGTGGCCCTGCTTGCAACGTGTTTCTTACGGGGGCCATCAATTATCGCACGTTTTGTGTGTCCCGCCGTTTTCTGGCGGGATAGATTGCAGATGTGAGATGGAAGATTGTGAACCTTGAGCTTGACGAAGGACCTTGGTCTCCCTTTCTTGTTGGCCAATGTCGGCAGTTCACCCGCCAGACGCTGAATGGAGGAAAGGGGAAAAATACTGTGTTTCCATGATTGCGTACCACCAAGTCTGTTCTTAACATTTACCGCCTCCGCACGAAAATTCCGCAACCGGGGGGAGTGCCCGCCTTGCAGATCTATTGCTCCGCGCAGGGGTGCAATTCTACTCATCTCATCAATGTAAGGGGAGGACGCCATGAACCGTCCGTTGATTGCATTGTTTGCAGTCATTCTCACCGCACTTGTTTCTTCCCACGCTGTTGCCCAGCCTGCTGGTCCTGACCTCGTTGTCTACGACGACGCCATCCTCTCACCGTGGATGGACGCGTCCTGGGATGCGACTGTTCGTTTCGAAAGCACGAGCCATGTGTTTTCCGGGGCGTATTCGATCAGAGTGGTGACCACATCGGCCACAGGAGCACTGAGCCTCCGGCACGGAAACCAGGGATCCGCCGGTATCAGTTCATATCCATATGAGACTCTTAGTCTTGCCGTGTACGCGCAGGGTTCGGAAATGTCGTTGAGCGTCTTCTTTGAGAATGATCAGGGACAGGCCTTTCCTCATGTGAACCGTGTCGTTGACGGAAATTTATGGGCCGTGGTGTCGATCCCCATGAGTGAGCTGAATCCGAACAACCTCACCGTTCACCGGTTTGCATTGCAGCAAGGTTCGGACAAGAGGCGAACATTCTATGTCGATGATATCCGGTTCAAGGGTAAACCGATTCCCTTTCCACCTGCCCTGGTATTTCCGCCCAACGGCGCAACAGACATTGTGACCGCGCCGGTCCTCGCCTGGAATCAGTCAGCCGGTGCCGATTCGTATCACCTGCAAGTCTCTGCCGCCCCGGATTTCGCCTCGACCGTTGTTGATCAGAACAACATAGTAGACACATCGTACGGAGTGAGCGGACTTGCGCAGGGGACCACGTACTATTGGCGTGTGAATTCGTCGAATGGTGGCGGTGCAAGCGAATGGTCTGGTCTGTGGAGCTTTACGACCATCGAACCTCCGCCGGCGACTCCAAACCTTGTCTCACCGTTGAATGGCGCGGGAGGGATCTCCACCAATCCGCTTCTTGTCTGGAATACATCTGTAGGGGGAGAGACTTATCGCTTGCAAGTATCTACAGTCCCGGATTTCTCTTCGATGCTTATTGACCAAACGAACATTCTTGATACGTCCTATGCAGCAAGCGGCCTCCTTCAAGGGACCACATATTATTGGCGTGTGAATTCGTCCAATGGGGGTGGTGCAAGTGACTGGTCCTCTGTTTGGAGTTTTGCCACGGCCCCCGCAATCCCGAATCTAGCTTCACCGGCAAATGGGGCGGGAGAAGTCTCCACGAGCCCGACCCTCGTTTGGCAATCGGCACCCGGGGCGGCGACATACCGTTTGCAGGTGGCGGCAGATTCGACCTTTGGAACGACGGTGACCGATTTAGCAGGAATCGCAGATACTGTGTTTGCGATGAATGGACTTTCCTACCGGACGACATATTATTGGCGCGTGAATGCGTCGTACCAAAATGGATCGAGCGATTGGTCGACTGTCTGGAGTTTCACAACTCAGTCGAGGTGGGTGACGCAGGTGAGCGGAACGAGTGCGTTTCTCTCCGGAGTCTCTTTTGTTGACAGCAACACGGGAACAGTCGTAGGCTCGGGGTTGGAAGGAGGGGTGATCATCCGGACAACCGACGGGGGGAACACATGGATCGAT
>DATDRF010000130.1:0-5199 GCA_035291905.1 Bacteroidota bacterium | reverse complement strand
AGATTACGTCCGATCGTGTTTTTTCCCGCATGATGGCAGTCCTTGAGAAATCTGGTCGCGCAACGTCGGATCCCGGTTAGGTAGTGTCCTAATTTCAATCATAATACAAATCGCGGAGGCGCAGAGGACGCAGAGAATCGCAGAGGTTGGCAAAATCAATGAACTCCGCGTACCTTTGCGCTGTCTGCGTCTCCGCGATTGAGACTATAATCAAATTAGGACACCACTAAAAAATGCCGTAAATGAGAGTTTTCCTATGAAAAACCGTTAATCTTGAGAGATATCACATCCTTCCCATTTCACAATTCGTCATATTGTTTGTGGAACCTTTATTACGGCAGTCCTTACGAAATCGCGGGGCTGCCATTTTATTCATCATAAGGAGTCATTGTATGAAGAAGCTCATAACACTGCTGTTTGTGCTCAGCCTGGCCGCAAGCGCCATGGCGCAGGATCCCGAGAAGGGAAAATCGCAGCCTGCGACGCCGGCAACGCCGCCGACGGAGAAGGGTGAGAAGGCGACTCCCGCCACACCATCCCCGAATGCGGAGAAAGGCATGGCAAAAAAGGCTGAGAACATGCAGAAGCGGGATGCCAAGAAGGCGGCCATGAGCGCCAAGAAAGCCGCCAAGAAAGAGGCAGCCGCTGCGAAGAAAGCTGCAAAATCGCAGAAGCCCGGCGAATAATGCCGTCGCTTCGAAATTTGCGCAAAGTCCCTGTGGAACGCAGGGACTTTTTTTTGTACAATCTGACCTATTACATATGAACATCCGATCGATATTTCTCGCAGCTCTTCTTCTAACGCAATCCTCTCCTGCCCAGGAGGATGAACTTGAAAGCCCTTGGAACGTCTCAGCAGCCGCACGGTACTTGAGCCGGTACACGAATTACGGCGTGGATCTTAGCGGGGACAGGGCCGCATTGGCCTACAACATAGGTCTCGCACATGAGGGTGGCTTCAATGTCTCCGCCGGGGCCATTAATACCGTTGGCACAGGCGGAGGATTGCAGCAATGGTCGCTCGGAGTGGGCTATGACTTACAGGTAAGTGAGGTGTTCATGCTATCGGCGGAGTATACCCACTTCAGTTTTGCCAACGACTCGGTCAATATTCTTGCCACACTGACCAACGCATTGTCGTTCTCAGCGGAGATCTCCCTTGGTGTTGTTGACGTGGGCTTTTCCTACGACACCTTCCTTGGCACGAATTCGGCTTCTTACTACGGCCTGGACGTTTCCGGATTCCATCAGATCGGCAAGGTGAGCATTGTTCCGCTTGCGCAGGTCACGTTCATGTCTCAGGACGTTGAGAATCGTCTTCTGAAATCCAATTCTGGCCCCGGAAAAGGTGGCCCACCTTTCGGCTCGTCGTCGTCGAGCAGCTCGGTGACAACCGTGACGGGTCTGAGCAGTCTCAGTCTCCATCTGGTCTTGATCTATCCCCTCGTCGATCATCTCTCGTTCACATTTCATCCTTACTACCAGTATTCGCCGAAGGCGGAAGTATCGACGAAGACGTCCCGGTTTGTTTGGTCGATAGGCTTGCGATATTCTTTTGATTTTTGACGGCTCGACTTCGCTCGCCGCCAACTTTGGACTTTTGACTTTCTAAATTTTGACTTCTGATTTCTGATTTTTCTTGTTCTCCCTCCAACGACAAGAGGCATCCATGTCTTCCTTTCCCCACGATTTGGCATCTGCGCCATGGAAAGCGGTCCACGACGTCAAGTACGAAGTCGCAATACTTCCCTGGGGCGCCACCGAACCGCACAATTTCCACCTTCCCTTTGGCACTGATATTATGGAATCCGAATATGTCGCCTCCGAATCCGCCCGACGCGCAGCGGAGGCGGGAGCAAAAGTCATTGTCCTTCCTGCCATTCCGTACGGCGTGAATACGGGGCAGCTGGACCTGAACATGACCATCAACATGAATCCTTCAACGCAGGCCGTGATTTTGAAGGATGTTGTCGATTCTCTGGCAAAGTACAAGGTTCGAAAGGTCGTCATAGTGAACGGCCACGGGGGAAACGATTTCAAGCAGATGATCCGGGAACTGCAGCCCGGTTATTCCGACATCTTCATTTGCACCATCAACTGGTGGCAGGTGCTCGATCAGAAACAATTCTTCGATGAAAAGGATGACCATGCGGGAGAGATGGAAACGAGCGTGATGCTTGCGATTGCCCCGACGCTTGTGCTACCGCTCAGCGAGGCGGGCCCGGGGAATGCGAGACCGTTTCGCATCAAGGGTTTACGCGAGGGATGGGCCTGGGCGCCAAGACAGTGGACACAAGTTACCGACGAC
The DNA here is from genome assembly GCA_035291905.1 of Bacteroidota bacterium. Classification (GTDB taxonomy): domain Bacteria; phylum Bacteroidota; class Ignavibacteria; order UBA10030; family UBA10030; genus JACPLA01. The sequence continues at coordinate 2,891 of DATDRF010000130.1, read as the reverse complement.
ACCGGCTCAGGCAATCCCAGGAAAGGCACAGCGGAGAAGGGTCAGAAATATCTTGCTGCGTTGACAACACGAATTTCAGAATTTCTCGTTGAACTTTCCAAGGCAGACATCCACAACCTCTATGAGGAATCGTAAGCCTCTGATGGAAACCACAGACCTGCCTGCTCTACGAGTCTTACGACTCGATAGAGTCGTAGACCGAAGTGCTTCAGTTGTGACCTCTCATGACGAAATGATCGGCACGCAGGCAGGGAGCACAAATCCCGAAGGGATCCCTTTGGGAGTAGGCACGGACACCACAGAGTTGAATTCATTGTGATTTCTTCGTACAATACTTTTGCGGAAAAATTTTCCATTCCCGTTTTCAATTGTCCATGTTAAGCCCGGATGGCGGAACTGCTTGTCCGCCGAAGTCGCTTTTGGACGAAGGCGGAGCAGACCTGCCCGCCGGACACCCTCTGAGATCGAATAGGCAGTGCAAGCCCAAGTGGCGGAATTGGCCCGACTTCGTTCTTGAGAAGCGGACTTCGTCGGGCAAGCGAGAGAACCAAGCGAGCATATTTCAACCTTAATAGCCCAAGTGGCGGAATTGGCAGACGCGCACGGTTCAGGGCCGTGTGACCGCAAGGTCGTCGGGGTTCAAGTCCCCGCTTGGGCACTTCTGTGGAGGAAGTTCAAGCTTGCCCCGATGAAGCTCGCTTCCCATGGCGCGGTCAGCCCCTTCGCTTTCCCCTTTTTTCCCCTTACCTTCATTCACCTCCATTTCTCTTGAAAAGGCACATCATGAACCTCCTCATCCCTCTGAAGACATCCTGGGCATTCGTAAAAAGGATATCACTCATCGTTATCGATTGGCTCCGCAGGTTCATTCCAGGCCGAAAGGCGCGCTACGGAGCCGGATTCGGCGCAGTGACGGCTGTGCTCCTGATGTATGCAATCATGGGACCGTTTCAGCTCCGCTCCGGATGGGGTGCGTTTGCCGATGTGTTCTTCGGACTCATCATCGGCGCCGTCCTTCTCGGCGTGTCTTTCCTCGCCGTAAAACTGATGTTGAGCATTCTCCGCAAATTCGCCGCGCTCTTCACGGCCATTGTGGGAGGAGCAGCGATCACGCTGATGGCCGTCATGGGATTCTCGCCCGATGCCGGTTTACCGCTTGACCTGGGGATCCTGCTCGTTGCTGCCCTGCTGGGCGGAAGCGTAGCAGTGATAACCGATAGTAATTTCCGCAATTCGAGTCTGTCAAAGAGAATCTCCATCGCCATTCTCCTTCTCGCCTGCACGGGCACCGTGGTCTGGTCTGGGTTCTGGATTTCTGACACGGGTGATGATACGGGGGTGATCAAGCTTGATGAGTCGGCGTTTCCTGCCATCGCACCCTTGAATCTTCCGGACCCGTCCCAGGTTGGAACATATACCGTCGAACACCTCACGTATGGGAGCGGCGACGATCGCAGGCCGGAATTCGGCGAAGGAGCAGGAATCAAGACGCGCACGATCGACGGCAAACCGTTTGTCAACAAGCTCGACGGATGGTTCGCCTCCTTCCGCAAGTGGTACTGGGGGTTTGACCGGCGCAAGTTCCCTCTCAACGGCCGCGTCTGGTATCCGCAGGGATCCGGACCGTTTCCTCTGGTCCTCATCGTGCACGGCAATCACCATATGAGGGAGTCTTCCGATCCGGGTTACGCCTATCTCGGGGAACTGCTGGCGAGCAGGGGATACATTTTCGTGTCGGTGGATGAGAATTTCCTTAACGGCGATTGGTCGGACAACTACAAAAAGGAAAACGATGCGCGAGGATGGGTCCTGTTGGAGCATTTGAAGCTCTGGCGTGAATGGAACTCCGATTCCTCATCGCAATTCCGGAAGAAGATCGATCTGAACAACATAGCCCTTATCGGTCATTCACGCGGGGGCGAAGCAGTGGCCATCGCCGCAGCCTTCAACCGGCTTCCGTGTTATCCGGACGATGCGCGGGTACAGTTTGACTACGGGTTCAACATCCGCTCGGTCATTGCCATTGCCCCTGTGGACGGCCAGTATAAGCCGTCGGAGGTCTCAACGCCTCTTTCGAATATCAACTATCTGGTCTTCCAGGGCTCGCATGACGCCGACGTTTCTTTTTTTTCCGGCGACCGGCAATACAAACGGATCAGGTTTACAGGAAACGAATACTTCTTCAAGACCTCACTGTACATCTACAGAGCCAATCACGGACAATTTAACACCGTATGGGGCGAATACGATTGGGGGCGTCCTCACGGGATCATATTGAATACAAAAGAGCTGCTGGCCGGAGACGATCAACGCCGGGTGGCCCTTGTCTACATGAGCGCATTCCTCGAGGCGACCCTCAAGAACAACAGATCGTATCTTCCCATGTTTCGGGATTACAGGCTCGCCTCATCCTGGCTTCCGAAGACCTATTATGTGAACCGGTTTGAGGACTCTCGAACATCCTTTGTGGCGGATTTCAGTGAAGATATCGATGTAACCACGACAACCCTCCCGGGAGGAAGGCTCTCGGGTGAGCATCTCGCGACATGGAAAGAAGAGGATCAGGGATTCAGAAAAGGGGAAACGGAGAGGCAAAATCAGGTGGTCGTCCTCGGCTGGGAGTATTCCGATTCCGCCAAATCGGACACCACCAAAGGGGAAAAGGAAGCGAACGATACAGCTCGAATCGAGAACCCCGCCCGGTACACGGTCACTTTTCCCACGAATCCGGGGGAGATTCGGAACCCGTCGTTGCTGACATTTGCCCTTGCAGAGACCGACCGAAAGCCGGACAGTTTGGACAAATCGGACGAGGAGGAGGAAGAAGAAAAGGTTGAGGATAAGATTGAGGATGAGATTGAGGATAAGATTGAGAATGAGAAGAAAGAAGA
>DATDRF010000129.1:0-15194 GCA_035291905.1 Bacteroidota bacterium | reverse complement strand
GTGCGCATCTCAATAGACATATCGGGAATGTTATTGGAAAGGCTCATATTCCTGATGTTCACGAGGTCCGAAAGGTAAATGACGTCGTAGTCCGGAAGGCGCAGGTCAAAATCTACCGTTGTCTGCGCGAGAGCGAATGAGGATGTCATCGCAACAGCCAGAAGTACACCCTTCAGTAACTTGGAAGGCTTCATGAATGAATGCTCCTTATACCGTAAAAGTATGATAGGATTATCCTTAGAAGAAAGTATCGACAATGGGCGAGGTTCAGGGTGACTACTGTCACAACAGGTGCCCGGCGTTAGAAGTTCACAATATCATTATAGAGAACGAAGGCCATAAACACAAGGAGCAATGCAAAACCGGCCTGCTGAAGAACGATCTTGACTTTGGCAGGTATCTCGCGTCGGAATACACCCTCATAAGCGAGGAACGCCAAATGCCCGCCGTCCAAAGCGGGAAATGGGAGGATGTTAAGTAATGCAAGAGTCAAACTGAGCCAAGCCATTACACCGAGGAAGCTTGCAAGCCCTGCTTCTGCGGATTGCGTGGCGATTTGCGCAATTTTCACCGGTCCGCCGACAGATTCTCCGAGTGATACGCTTCCGGCAAATATTGCCTGAATGTTTTTGGAGAATGCCGCTACCGCCCCGAACATATCTTTAAGGGCCTCTCTCATCGCGCCAAAGAATGTGAATTCCGTTCGTTCCACCGGACCCATGTAACGAGGCTTGAGAGAGATCCCGATGCGCCCCTCTTCTGTGGGAGTTACGCGGGCGGTCATTTCCTGATCGCCCCGTTTCCAGCGGAAGTCGATTTCTTTTGAAGCGTACCGTTTGATCGTAAGAGAGAGGGTGTAGAAGTCGACTGCCTCGCCCTCGACAGCCGTAACAATATCTCCCGGCAGGATGCCGATTGCTGCCGCCGGTTTTTCGGGATCGACACTGGCGACAAGAGGCACCACCCCCTTTGGGAGAATACCGAATCTGGCCTCTTCAATTCCCGGAATATCTGCACGCGCAACGGAAAGGGTTATTTCCGTTCCAGCCCGGTTGATGCTGAATGTGAGGTCATTCCCCATCTCTTCAACATAGATGGCGCTCTCGATGTCGTCCCAGTATCTTACCGCCGCCCCGTTAACCGACAGGACAACGTCTCCCCGTTGGAATCCCGCTTTGGCTGCCGCGCTGTTCTCATTGACGAATCCCACCTCGGTCGTCGGCCATGCACTCTTTCCTTCAAAATATGTTATCCCCCAGAAAATTCCGATGGCAAGGAGAATGTTCATGATCACGCCGCCGGCCAAAACAATCATCCTCTGCCAAATGGGTTTGGAGCGGAACTCCCATGGCTCCGGCGCCCTGTTGACAAATTCAGTATCGAAGCTCTCGTCGATCATCCCGGCGATCTTCACGTAGCCGCCGATGGGAATCCAGGAAACGCAGTAATCGGTCTCGCCGATCTTTTTTCCGAACGCCCGCGGAGGAAACCCGATGCTGAAACGGTCGACGCGCATGCCAAAGAACTTTGCCGCAGCAAAATGCCCGAGCTCATGAACAAGCACAAGAACTCCGATCATGAGAACGAAGTAGAAAAGTGTTGCAATGATTTCCATAATCCCTCTAAATAAGCGTCTCCGCGTGTTGCCGTGTCAATCGATCGGCCTCAATGATATCAGGAAGCTCAGGTGAAGAAATTGTCTTGTGTGTCGTCATTGCGTTCTCGATAACCTCGGGAATGCGCTTGAACGTGATGCGCTTCGTGAGAAATGCCTCAACTGCGACTTCGTTGGCCGCGTTCATCGCCGCCGGAAGGGTTCCCCCGCGAGACAATGCGTCGTACGCCAGCTGCAGACATCGAAACTTGTTCCGGTCGGGTTCGGAAAAGGTCATAGACTGAAGCTTGGGGAAACTCAGCCGCTCCCCGTTCATCGGAAACCGGTCCGGAAAAGTCAGGGCGTATTGTATCGGAAGCTTCATGTCGGGAATGCCAAGTTGCGCTTTTACCGAGCCGTCGACAAACTCCACCATGGAGTGAATGATCGACTGAGGATGAATGACCACGTCGATCTTCTGCGCGGGCAGGCCAAAAAGCCAGTGCGCCTCTATGACCTCAAGCCCCTTGTTCATGAGGGTGGCGGAATCGACCGTGATCTTTCTCCCCATTTGCCAGTTGGGATGATGCAACGCTTGATCGACCGTAATTGATCCGAACTCCTGAAGCGGTTTGTTCAAAAAAGGTCCACCGGAGGCGGTCAAAATCAACCTGGCGATTCGGGCCGGGTCTTCACCCTGGAGGCATTGAAGAATCGCACTGTGCTCACTGTCGATCGGTATCAGTTGAACACCGTACTCTCTGAGAAGAGCCGTGATCAATTGGCCGGCGGCAACAAGCGTCTCTTTGTTCGCCAGGGCGACAGTTTTGTGATGGCGAATGGCCTCAATGGTCGGTTCAAGGCCCGCGAAACCTACCAGGGAACTTATGACAATGTCCACATCGTCCCGACGGACGACCTCTTTCAAACCATGAACGCCGGTAAGAAATTCCACCGAACCGTTCATTTGATTTTTGAGAGCAGATGCCCTGTTTTCGTCCAAAACAACAACGCCCCGGGGTTTGAAAATCCTTATCTGTTGGGCAAGGAGATCGGTGTTCTTGTTGGCGGTCAGGTAGGTCACCCTGAAACGGTCTGGCAGGCCTTTGATGACCTCGAGACTGTTCCGGCCAATCGATCCCGTTGAACCCAAAACAGCGATATTTCGTGCTGAATCTTTCACGTAGAATATAAAGAGTACGGAATAAACGGGGGAAGGTCAACAAACCGCTTTGCATTCTTCATGAAATCTGCTATTTTTTCCACTCTTCGCGAGCACGAAACTTCCGTTGCCCAAGAGCGTCTTACAACAACCATCCAACCAGATCGCCGACCAACAAGTGGTCTCGGCAATGAACCATCCGCTCTGAGGAGGATCCATGATTCGAGTTTCCTCGACTTTCATCTTGTTCCTGCTTCCGGTTGTCCTTTGCGCTCAAATCGCGCCCACGGACGGCCTGCGGGAAAACACTCCGTCTGTACACGCTTTTGTCAACGCCCGAATTGTCGTCGCTCCGGGGCGCGAAATCTCAAAGGGGACTCTCGTCATCAGAGACGGAGTGATCGAAGCGGCGGGAGATAACGTTTCGACTCCCGCAGACGCGCGTGTTTGGAATCTCGAAGGCCTCACCCTCTATCCGGGTTTCATTGACCTCTATTCAGAGTACGGCGTTCCAAAACCGCAATCGTCGCAGCAAGGCCAACCGGGCGGCACGCAGCAACGTCAGGAACAGCCGAAAGGGGCCGCCCACTGGAACGCGAAGGTGAGGGCCGATTTTGATGTCGCATCGGAATTTCAGCCGGATGCAAAAGCAGCCGAGAAACTTCGATCGCAAGGATTCACGCTCGTTCAATCGATACCGCAACAGGGGATTTTCCGCGGCCAGACCGCGCTTGTGACCCTGGGAAACGGCCTGGCGGGGAGCCTCGTGGTCAAGAGGAACGCAGCAAGCGCTGTAACTTTCTATCAAGAAGGAGGATTCTCCAGTGGCTATCCTGTCTCGCTGATGGGAATTATCTCCTTTATTCGGCAAACATGGATTGACGCGGACTGGTACCGCAAAGCGTGGGATTCCTTCAATAAGAACCCGAATCAACAGCGTCCCGAGACCAACAACAGCCTGGCAGCGCTTGCCGATGCGGTTCAGGCCCGGCAACCGGTGCTCACTGAGGCAAACGACGATTTGAGCTTTCTCAGAGCAGCCAGAATCGGCAAGGAGTTTTCTTTGAAACTGTTTGTCCGCGGAAGCGGCCAGGAATATCGCCGACTCGACGCGGTGAAGGCATCGAGGTATTCCGTTATAGTCCCCCTCAATTTTCCCGATGCTCCGTCCGTGGAAACCCCCGAAGAAGCTCTCACCTTTTCTTTGGAGGAACTTCGTCATTGGGACGTTGCCCCGGAAAATCCCGGGAGACTTGCCAAAGCAGGAGTTCCCATTGCCCTGACAACCGCAGAGCTCAAGGACAATGGCACGTTCCTGTCTCAGATGCGCAAGGCAATTGAGAGGGGACTCAGCCGGGATGCCGCACTGGCAGCTTTGACAACAACTCCGGCCAAATGGATGGAAATAGAGAATCAGTACGGATCGCTGGAAAAAGGAAAGACGGCGAACTTTGTAGTCACCGAGGGAGACCTGTTCGATGAAAAAACAAAGATCCGTGAAGTTTGGATCGACGGGCGGCAGTACGAGGTAAAAGTTCCTCCCTCGAATGACCCGCGAGGCGTGTGGGAAATTCAACTGCATGGCGAGGTGATGCAGTCGGGGACCATGACGTTGAAAGGTGACATTGAGAAACCCACGGGATCGATGAATCTTAAGGGAAAAGATGTGAAGCTTGCATCCGTCAAATTTTCGGGAGGAAGGCTCTCATACACATTTGACGGCGATTCTCTCGGCTGGGCAGGAAGCCTGACCATGTCCGGTACGGTGGGCGAAAAAGAGATGTATGGGATTGGGAACCGGCCCGACGGCTTATCCTTCAATTGGAGCGCAATGCGCCGTGAGGCGGCAAAAGCCGAAGCTGATACTGCAAAGCCGAAACGTGTGGAAATGGCGTCATTTCCAGAGGTCTACCCGCCCGGGGCGTTCGGCCGTGAGACACAACCGGTCCAGCCCGCATCCGTGCTTATCAGGAATGCGACGATTTGGACACAAGGAAAGCAGGGGAGGGTTGAAGGTGCAGATTTGCTCGTGAACCGCGGAAAGATTGCACAGGTTGGCAAGAACATTTCCGCTCCCAGAGACGCTGTTGTTATTGATGCATCGGGCAAACATGTGACCCCCGGATTGATCGACTGCCATTCGCATACTGCAGCTGTGGGCATCATCAACGAAGGTGGGCAGGCAATAACTCCCGAAACGAGAATAGAAGACGTCCTTGATGCTGATGATATCTGGATCTATCGGCAGCTGGCCGGAGGGACGACGATGGCCAACGTTCTTCATGGATCCGCCAATCCCATCGGAGGACAGAACTCCGTTGTGAAGTGGCGCTGGGGTTTGCTGCCCGAAGAACTTCTTATGGCTGGTGCCCCGCCGGGCGTGAAATTCGCGTTAGGGGAGAACGTGAAGCGCAGCAATTTCAATCTGCCCGCGGGCACACCGACGCGATATCCTGCAACAAGAATGGGTGTGGAGCAGATCATCCGCGATCGATTCAAAGCTGCGCAGGATTACGAGAAGGGCTGGAAGGAGTGGGAACGGGACAAGTCGAGAATTCCGCCGCGCCGAGATCTCGAACTTGACGCAATTGTCGAGATGCTCAATGGGAGACGTCTCATTCATTCCCACAGCTACCGCCAGGACGAGATACTGATGCTAATCAGGGTTGCTGAGGAATTCGGGATTAGGATTGCGACCTTTCAGCATGTATTGGAGGGTTACAAGGTTGCCGACGCCATTGCGAAGCATGGCGCAGGCGCATCCACATTCAGCGACTGGTGGGCCTATAAGATTGAAGCGTGGGATGCAATTCCCGGCAACGGCCCCCTGATGCACAAACAGGGTGTAGTGGTCTCGTACAATTCCGATAACAGCCAGTTAGCAACCCGTCTCAATTGGGAGGCGGCAAAGGCGCTTGAGTACGGGATCTCAGAGGAGGAGGCCCTGAACTTTGTTACATTGAATCCTGCCAAACAGCTTAAGATCGATAGCAAAGTCGGCTCGCTTGAGGCCGGTAAAGATGCGGACTTTGCCATATGGAGCGGTAATCCGCTTTCGACATTTACGAAATGCGAGCAGACGTGGGTTGACGGGAAGAAATACTTTGATGTTCTGGAAGACCAGGGGATGAGGAAAAAGGTCGAACAGGAACGAGCCACACTAGTACAGAAGATACTGAAGAGCAAGAAAGAGCCCTCAGTTGCGGCCGGAGGTGGGCCGCGTGCCCCGCGTCGTTCCAACGAGGTTGAAATTCGATCTTGCATCGAGGAGCTGACCCATGAAAACTAATACTCAGGTATTGATGGCCAGACCGAGAAAGCAACGGACAATGAATCTTTACCTATTCCCTCTGCGCATGCTCTTGCTCATTGCGGTGTGCGCAGTTGTGAGCGGTCAGGATCTCCTGGCATCCGACCCCGTTCCGGCGGCAAAACAGAAGAAACCGATCGCTCTCGTTGGTGGAACAATTCATACGGTGAGCGGAGATATTCTCGAAAAAGGTACGGTGGTGTTCGACAAGGGAAAAATCACGGCTGTTGGGACAAACGTCGCCATCCCGGACGGCGCTGAGCGCATTGATATCAGCGGAAAGCACGTCTATCCGGGCCTCATTGACGCGAACACGATCATGGGATTGACGGAGATCGGCTCGGTTAGGGGAACTCTGGACTATGCGGAAACAGCCAGCAGCCTCAATCCAAGCGTGCGTGCGGAAGTGGCGGTCAATCCTGAGAGCGAACTGATTCCGGTGGCGCGCTCGGGAGGGATAGCCATTACCGCAACGGTCCCGGGAAGCGGTCTGATTTCGGGGCTGTCGGCGGCGCTCATGATGGATGGATGGACCTGGGAGGATATGACGCTGAAATCAAGAATTGGCCTGGTGGTCAACTGGCCTGTGATGACGTATGTGCAAAACAGGTTCACGCGGTCAACAAAGGAGGAATGGCAAAAAAGCAGGGATGAACAGCTCAAGCGGCTGCGCGAAGCCTTCGCGAACGCCCGCGCTTATATGAAAGCAAAGAAAGCCGAGCAACAAAAAGGAATGCCCTATCACGATACAGACCTGCGTTGGGAAGCAATGATTCCGGTGCTGGAAAAAGGCATTCCGGTTTGGGTCAACGCGCATGAAGCGAGCCAGATTCAAGCCGCAGTTACCTGGGCGGAGGAGGAAGGCGTCAGGCTCGTGATCGTCGGGGGACGCGAGGCATGGCGCGTGAGCGATCAGCTCAAGGCGAAGAACGTTCCCGTCATTCTTACCGAGATTCTGGCTTCGCCGGGCAGGCGATGGGAAGACTATGACCTTGTCTATTCCCTTCCGCGAAGGCTCAAGGAGGCGGGAGTCCGGTTTTGCATCGCTGGAGACGGGGATCCCTCCAACTCACGCAACCTCAATCATCATGCCGCGGCAGCTTCGGCTTTCGGCCTTCCAAAGGCAGATGCGCTCAGATCCATTACTCTTGATGCAGCATCGATTCTTGGAATCGACTCAATGGTCGGATCCGTTGATGTAGGTAAAGATGCCACATTAATTGTTACTGACGCAGATGTTCTGGAACTCTCATCGAAGGTCGAACGTCTTTTCATACAGGGGAAGACCATTGATCTTCGAGATAAGCACAAACAACTTTACGGGAAGTATGAAGAAAAGTATCGCCAACAACATTAGTCATTACCTGCCTTCAACTTCCATGAAACAAGGGCTGTTGTTTGTTGTGGTTCTGATGAACCTTTGCCCGATTGTTTCCGAAAATACACTGTTCGGACAAACTCGAGAGGGGCAACAACTTGTCGTTGCGGAGCTCCTCTCCGATGCAGTGAACACCGAAAAACCATTCACAGTTGGGATCCGGTTTGTCATCCAGCCCGACTGGTATCTTTATTGGAGGAATCCGGGCGATGCCGGCTTGCCGATTGAGGTGAAGTGGGAGCTTCCCGCCGGCTGGAAAGCCGAGGAACTGCGTCTTCCAATCCCCTCGAAATTTGTTCATGATGACATTACTGCGTTCGGTTATAAGAATGATGTAGTTCTGCTGGCGACAATTACACCAGGTTCTTCGAAGGGCCCCGTCAAAGCCAACGTGGACTGGCTGGTGTGCCGAGAAAGCTGCTTGCGAGGCGAAACATCAGTTTCACTGGATGTATCAAATCAGCCGTCCGACCATCGCTCCAACGCCGCCGCAGTATTGGCTCGTTTTCGTTCACGGCTTCCAGGAACGCAGAAGGAGAGTGGTGTGTTGTTTCAAGAAACGCGCCTTTCTAACAACGACAGACAATGGACGATCAATGTGCAGTTCAATGGAGCAAAAGCCGGAGAGGTGAGGGATTTCTATCCGGACATTATCGAAGGAATCTTCCCGGATTTCAAAAGCATCGTGGTCGACCAGGGCAGGCTCGCAATGACGTTTACCCTGCAGGATGAAGGGCTTCGCGCTCTTTCACTCCGGGGTCTCCTTGTTACCACGAATTCAGCATATGAAATTGAAATCCCAATTCAACTATCATCCAAGTAACAAACAGAGGTACATCATGAAAAACGGACTTGCTGTAACGATGGTCGGAATGTTGTTCATATTCCTTCTTGCCGCCTTTGCCATCCCTTCGGAGGTTGAGGTAGGGAAACCGGTTCCGGATTTCAGCCTGAAGGGGATCGACGGCAAGTCATATCAGCTGTCGCAATTCAAGGGAAAGGTAGTCGTCCTTGAGTGGACAAATCCGAATTGTCCCTTCGTACAGCGAGTGTACAAGGAGATCATGCCGGGTGTTCAGAAGAAATACGCCGACAAGGTGGTTTGGCTTACCGTTAATTCAACAAACCCGGAACACCAGGATTTTGAATCTGCTGAAGACCTGAAAAAGAAGTATGGAGAATGGCATGCCACATTTGCCTCCATGCTTCTCGACCCCGACGGGAAGGTTGGAAAAATGTTCGACGCCAAGACGACACCCCACATGTTCATTATCGACAAAGAGGGGAAGCTTGTCTATGCCGGCGGAATCGATGATGATCCCCGCGGAAGCAAACAGGACAGGATCAACTATGTTGATGCTGCCCTGGCGAATCTTCTTGCCGGAAAGGAAATAGACGTGAAAACTTCTCGCTCCTACGGCTGCTCGGTCAAATACTGACGCAACAGGAAGGACCTGCAAGCCCGGATATCTGCGGATATTCGGGCTTTCTTTTTTTGTCGGTACCACGTGAACTTGCCCCTTCCACAATCGAACCCGCTTATTTCGATTATTGTTAACGAGATCTGATTTTCCTATACTCCAGTGGATTCTCATCCTTTGTAGATCGAAGAAGGAAGCGCCATGCCGGAATTCATACCACTTCCATATACCGTATTCTCTGAACCGGAACAAAAACAGCGCGCAAGAACCTTCTTTGAGCAATGTCAAAGACGAAGAACCGTCAGAGATTTTTCTTCACGACAGGTCTCGAGGGAGCTTCTTGAGACCCTCATGATGACGGCCGGAACAGCCCCCTCAGGTGCAAACCGGCAACCGTGGCGCTTCATCGTTGTGACGGACCCGCTCCTCAAGAAAAGGATTCGGGAGGCTGCCGAGAAGGAAGAAAAAGAAAGCTATGAGGAGCGGATGAGCGACCAGTGGCTCGAGGATCTCAAAGTGCTGGGGACTGATTGGCACAAAGAATTCCTGGAGATAGCCCCCGCCCTCATCGTGGTTTTTGCCTCAAACTATGAATTTGAAACCGGGGCAATTCATAAGAACTACTATGTCAAGGAATCGGTAGGAATTGCCGTCGGATTTCTTCTTGCAGCCATTCACAACGCCGGCCTGGTAGCGTTGACACACACGCCAAGTCCTATGAACTTCCTCCAGGAAATACTCGAGCGACCTGAAAACGAGAAACCGTTCCTTCTCATTCCGATTGGTTATCCCAAAGACGGAGCTCTTGTTCCGAATATTCACCGAAAGAAGCTTGATGAGATTGTCTTGTGGCGTTGATGCATAGACAGCGAGAAATCCAAACCTCATAGGTTCCCATGCGGCTTGCCATTCTGTCAGACATTCATTCCAATCTCGAAGCGTTGAATAAGGCCTTGTCGGTTGTCGACTCACGGGGTGCAGATGAGATCCTTTGTCTGGGCGACGTTGTCGGATACGGAGGGAATCCGAATGAATGTGTTGAGATCGTCAGGAAGCGGTGCAGTACGGTTCTCCTCGGCAATCACGATGTGGCTGCCCTCGATCTTTCCGCGGCGCAGACATTTACCACCCTTGCGCGAATTTCGGCCGAGTGGACCTTCGAGCAACTTTCCACGGAAAACAAGGCTTTCCTTCGCTCATTGCCCCTGACCGCCTCGAAAGAAGGAATATTGCTGGTACATTCTTCTCCATTTGAGCCGTCGGAGTGGAACTATATTTTTTCCGCCCCCGACGCGCACCTGGGGTTCGAACATTTTTCGGAAGAGATCTGCTTTGTCGGGCATTCGCACGTGCCGGGTGTGTTCGGAGAAAAATCTGCGAAGAAACAGGTGAAGCGGGGAGAACGGTTCATTGTGAATGTAGGCAGCGTGGGTCAGCCACGGGACGGAAATGCGAACCTGAGCTTTGGCATCTTTGACACCGACAAATGGGAATACGAGAATGTGAGGGCGAGTTACGACGTAAAGGGTGCGGCGGAAGCGATCATCAAGGCGGGGTTGCCGCGTCCCCTTGCTGATCGGCTGGGTGCCGGAGCGTAGGAACTATCGGGGGGAAAGGAAAGCCAGGAGGCGATCTTTTTTCATTGTCGAGACTGCAGCGCACAAGGTCTCGTTGACGGTCCACAAAACGACATTGCATTCTTCATGTTGCGGATCGGTGTACCAACCGGTGCGGGCAAGAGATTCCCTTGCGGCGGCAGGCAGTGAGAGCACCGAACCCTCCAACGCGTCAGTCTTCTTCACTTCAAACACATACAGAAGTTCATCCCCGGGTTTGTACACAATATGGGCGACGTTCACTCCGTCGTACGTATTTGCCACGGCGCCGTACCAGTCACAGCTGTCATCCGAAACAACGCTCACCGCAAACTCGACGTTTTGTTTCTGGAAATACCCCACGATGACGTCGGAATAACAGGCAATCATCGACGGTTTCAACTGACCGCTCTGCACAAGAGCGAAGTTATGGAGGGATTGGTTGATGATGTCGTTTTCAGCGGTATGCAGGTAAGCTTTGTTGGAGGAATCGTTTGGAGTGACCAGGATGACCGTGAGAGCAATGAGCAGGATGCCGAGGCCGAGTGCGGGGGCAAGGAATCGCCAGGAGAAAAGGCGACTAAACCAGGAGAAACGTGGAGCCTCTCCTTCATTTCTTACCAGGCGTAAGATTGCCTGAGAGACCGCCTGGGGAGTCGGAAGATGTTTGAGAGTCCTCCCCACCACGTTCTTCGCCAACAGCTCAATCTCGTATTCGTTTCTGCACGGAGGGCAGACTTTGATATGAGCCAGGAAGTCAAACTTCCGGTCGCCCGAGAGGTTTCGGTCGAGAGCATCACCCGTCAATTCCTGTATTTCGCGGCAATTCATCATGCCGGATCCTCGTCAGTCATGCGGGACAATCCCCTGTTTTCGTGCATAGTCAAAAAGTTTTGCCTGCAAAAGCTTGCGGCCGCGATGTAGTCGTGAGCGAACAGTCCCGATCGGCCGCTCGATAAACTCTGAAATTTCTTCGTACGTCATCCCCTCGATATCGCAAAGAATTACCACTGTGCGAAAATCCTCCGGAATCTCTTCAAGGGCTTTGGCGACTTCGTCGCCCAGCAGATTTCCAAAGAGTTTTTCCTGAAGGTCATTCGTGTCGGCGTAGTTCGCCCGGATGGAGTTGTAAAAGTTCTCGATGTCACCGTAGTCAACCTTGTCCGGTTCCTTTGTCTCCTTCCGGTACCGATTGATATAGGAATTCTTCATGATCCGGAAGAGCCATGCCCGGATATTTGTTCCCTTTTCGTACTTGTCCCAAAAACGATAGGCCTTCAGGAAGGTTTCCTGAAGAAGGTCACGAGCATCGTCTTCATTCCCAGTGGTGCGCAGCGCGTAATTGTAAAGGACGTCCATATGAGGAAGGGCCTCCCTCTCGAAGTCCGAGTGCTTCTTGCGCGTTGCTCGGGAAAGGATTGCTGCAACTACTGGAATCATGGGCCGTCTTGTTCCGTTCTTGCTCCGCCGGGCAGCGTCCTCTGGACATCATCCTGCCGCCACATGAAGGGCGGAAAGACGACCTGCACTTTGAACAGGAGTTTAAAGCAACTAGTTCCGCTTCCCCGGTGGGTTCAAATCGCAGGCTGATCCGGCGCGGGATCGTGATGGTCTGGAAGAAGAAAAATACGAAAAACGGGGCTCTGGCGCAACGATGGATCAGGATTCAGGAACTAAAGGATTGAAAGGATGAAAGATGAAAGAGAGGATCAGGACTGAAGGATGGGAAGGATTATGAGGATTGAAAGAATTACCTCCTTGTCAGAGCCGCGAGGAATTCTTCCCGACGCAAGGTCTTCTCCATATCGATGACGGTGGAATCGACGAGAAGATCACCGCAATCGTATTCTTCAAACGCTCCGAACGTGCTCAGATCTCCCATGTCTTCAACCTTTCCCATAAGGACAATCTGACCCGTTATTGAGTCGGCCTGCTCCGTGAGATTCACACCGACATCAACGCGCACCGGTGCGACATCGGCGGAAGGCTGAAACCGAACATTGCGGAAAATCATATCATACAAGTTCTTTCCGTTGAGCGGAAGCAGCTCGTAGGAATTAAGATCGGCTTTCTCATATTCTCCGCCCGCTATGGAATGCAGAGAAGTGAGGATGCCCACGAAGTTCAGCTTGCGAAGGAACATTTTTTCGCGGTCTCCCATCCAGCCGCCGGATTCGATCAGCACAGTGCTGGTTCCCCACTTCTGGATATTGTCTCCAAACGCACGGGGCTCAAAGGTATCATCATATCGAGCCAAATGACCCGGAACAAACCGGTTCATCGTTTCAACAAGCCCTGCCGCAACGAACTTTCCGCGCCGGCGAATGTGATTGTCGAACCGTGATTCATCGAAGGAGGGGGCGAGCAAAGCCAGGGCTGTGACCTTTTTTGTTTGACCGACCGTGTATCTCGGATCCTGATCGTGGAGGTTAAAGCCAAAATCCGGCTGGTGTTGCTCCCGGACCGATTTGAGAATCTGTGCTTCCACAGTCTCGAACCTCAGTGCGTCACGATTGAGATCGATCTGCTGGGCGGTGCGGCGCTGAAAACGCTGGGCACCGTCGGGATTCAGCATTGGGACCATCAGGAGCGTCAAGTCCTGCCTAATTTCTTCTGCGACGGGATGGGTGGGATGGAGTACGAGAAAATTGATGATATCCAACAGGGCCATGGTGGCTGTTGGTTCATCACCGTGCATCTGGCTCCAGAGAAGAACCCTGGTGGGTCCGCTCCCGAACGTGATCAGGGAAATTGTTCTTCCCTCCGCAGATTTCCCCGCCGGCGAAGAGACACATCGACCGCGGTTCAACAGGGGTTGAAGCCACTCCAGCATCTGAGCCTGGTTGAACCTTCGTGAGGTTACCGAGGCCAGCTTGTATGATTCATAATGATCGAAGAGTTCCTGAGCCGTGTTCATCTGAGCGTCAAGTGGTGTGACCGAGACGTGAAACAGGAGAAGGAGCGGGAAGTATTTCATATCGTAACCTGTTCATAAGGAGGGCGCGTGAGATAAACGGAAGAAATCTGATGAAAATCAACTTTGCCAATAATGAGAATTCAATGCTGAATCGGCGATCTTGTTGACATTCAAAACGTCATTCTTTATATTAGCGGCAATGTGATTCGCATTGCACAGAGCTCTGACCACTTTTTCACTCAAGGAGAATCTCAATGTCAGACATATCGCTGGACGCGTTGGGGATGGTTGAAACCAAAGGACTTGTCGGCTCTATTGAAGCCGCCGATGCCATGGTGAAAGCAGCCCGCGTCACGCTTATTGGAAAAGAACAAATCGGCGGAGGATATGTCACCGTCATGGTGCGGGGCGATGTCGGTGCCGTGAAGGCGGCCACCGATGCAGGCGCTGCCGCCGCCCAACGGGTTGGCGAGCTGGTCTCGGTTCACGTCATTCCAAGACCGCATGCAGACGTTGAAATGATTCTCCCAAAACGCCCCGCTCAGAAATAAGCCCTCTTGGATTCCCGGGCGTCGTCGCCCGGGAATCCTCACATCACAATGAATTACGCACTTGGACTCGTTGAAACCAGAGGTCTCGTCGGTGCCATTGAGGCAGCCGACGCCATGGTGAAAACGGCCAACGTCACGTTGCTCGGCAAAGAACGAACAGATCCAGCTCTCATTACCATCAAGATTGTCGGCGAGACCGCTGCTGTACGCGCCGCGGTCGACGCAGGCGCCGCCGCAGCCCAAAAAGTGGGACAGCTGGTTTCGAAACACGTTATTCCCCGTCCGGCAGAGGGTATGGAGATGCTCATTTTTGCGAAAACGGTAAGGTCAGAAGAGGATATTGAGAATATTCTTGCGGAGCAGGAGCCTGCAGAGGAGCCGGAGCACGAGGAGGCGCCCGAAGAGCCGTTTGTTATGCCCGAGAACCTGACTCCGGAGCAGCAAAAATACTACGAGAAGCTCAATGCAATGACCGTGCATGAACTGCGTTCACTGGCCCGCACAATCGAAGGGTTGCATATCTACGGCCGTGAGATTTCGAGGGCCAACAAGGGTCAACTGATGGAAGAACTGCTCAAGGCAAAACGGCAGTAACGGAAAGTACACTGGGGAAAAAAAAGGGCGACCCGAGAGTCGCCCTTTTTTCGTTTGCAGGTGAATGATCAAAATGGCCGTTCGAATCTGAAGAAGAGCCTCCCGGGAGACTTCACGTCGGTTCTCCAGACAAACCCGATCCGGAATGAGCCGCTGCGGTTTGAAAGCCCCACGCCGAGATCGTGCTTGAACTCCGAGAAACGAATATCCTCGAAGCCTTTCATCCATCCCTCTTCCGAAGGGACATTCCTCATAAGACCGGCATCGCTGAGTACAATGAAATTGAAATGACGCAGCAATTCGCTCGGCCAGAAATCGAGATCATGGAGGAAATCACCATTCACAATGTATTCTGCATTGACGAGAATCATTCTGTTTCCGGCTTCGGATTTGTACGGGCGCGCATGAAGACTGCTTAACCCTCCCAGTTCGAATGTCTTTTGGGCAGGGACCTTTCCACCGCTTGTTCCAACGCGGAGCCGAATATTGAAATTGTCGTACCAACTGAGAGGCTGATATCTTCGAATGTCTGCAATTGCCTGGCTGAAATTGAAGTCTCCCCCGTAACGCTCATCGGCAAACTCAGCCGTTCCGTAGATGGTCCATCCCTCTTGACCGCGTGAGGTTCTCGTTTCTGTACTGAATCCCGGCGTGACGACTATGCTCCGCATT
>DATDRF010000128.1:0-6327 GCA_035291905.1 Bacteroidota bacterium | reverse complement strand
CCAATACGACGCACCGTTCCCGGCATGCGCAAAATGGAAGTCGTCGTAATTCTCAAGGAAACCCTGCCGCGCGGGGATAATGTCAAGGAGGTTGCCATCCGAACCCAGTCGCCACACGCGATGTCCCCACTTGTCCGTCCTTTCTCCCTCATACCATAAGTGCTCGCCAAACAGGTTGTCCTTGTCGTCCAAATAGAGCTCGTGGGTGTGAACGCTTCTCACGACGATGCTCCTTGTTCCGTCCGTTGAGATTCTCCATACATGCTTCAGGTCCGTATAATAGACGTTCCCTTTGCTGTCCATGACGATTCCGATCCCGGGGTGCGCGGACGCGGCGGAAAGTCCAAGAAGAAGAATGACGGGAAGGAGAAGACTTAGGCGTTTCATTGACGAATCCTCTTCGGATGTTTGAAGGTAGGATGCCGACGGGAGGGAGGAGGATGGAATGAAGAAAAGGGATAGGGAGAGTCAACCAAGGAACGAGACGACGAAACAACGAGTCAACGAGCTAAGGTGGCTTCATTTCGTTGTTTCGTTGATTCTCCCGTTCGTTGTCTCTTATTCTTGATCTTCGCGCGCTTTCAACCCCTTTACGTCTCTTCTCATGTAGCTGCTGTAATCAACAAGAATAGGAGAGTACTCGGAGGTAAAAAGATTCGAAGAAATCATGAAATCCGCCGTCGACCTGTTGCACGCAGTCGGCACGTTATAGAGAACGGCAATTCTCAATAGTGCTTTGACGTCGACGTCATGCGGCTGCGGCTCCATGGGGTCCCAAAGAAAAATCAGCACATCGATCTCGCCATCCGCGATGAGAGCGCCCAGTTGTTGGTCGCCGCCCAGGGGACCAGACTTGAGTTTTCGTACGGAAACCTTCTTGCTGCTCTCTTTCCCGAGTCTCTTTGCCAATGCCTGCTCGACAAGAGATCCGGTCGTTCCTGTACAAATCAGCCGGTGATCGAGCAAAGCACTCCAGTTCCATTCCACCCATTCGATGAGATCTTTTTTCCGGTTATCGTGGGCAACAAGTGCTACGCGCTTGGAAGCTTGCATGGGTCTCCGTAATTCGGATTGAATGCTGTGGTCGGGATGTATGCGGCTCATGGAAGTTCCTCGGGAAAAAAGTCGCCGCCCGGCAGATAGCCGCGCGGCGATTAATGAGAAGTCCGACTGTAAAAATCAGGCGGCTACGATTGATTTGCCAGATAATTCTGCAGGCCGACCTGCTCGATTTGTGTCCTCTGGATTTCGGCCCAATCGATGTGACCTTCTTCCATCTTGAGGATCTTTATCAAGAGGTCACTCGTCGATTGATCATTCACCTCATGGGCGAGGGCGACCGCATCGTTGTAAGCCTTGATGGCCTCCGCTTCCGCGTCTTGATCGTTGGCAACCATCTCAACAACGGTCTTGCCAATTCTCATCGGGTTGAGCTTGGTAACGACGGGCATTCCTTCCAGAAAGAGAATCCGCTGAATCAGCCACTCCGCATGACTCATCTCTTCCTTGGCCTGTTTTTCTATGGCCTCATGAAGTTTGCCGTATCCCCAATTCTCGCACATTTCAGAATGCACCATATACTGGCTGATGGCGGTTAGTTCGTCTGCAAGCAGATTGTTCAGTGAAGATATGAGCTTCTTATTGCCTTTCATTGCGGTTCCTTTTCAAGAGAGAATCGAATCAGATGGAAATGAGTCCTTGGTGAGGTGTGTGATGCCTAGTCCACAAACTACGAAACGGAATCGGAGAATTCAAGGAAGGCAGCACGGAGAGTCCATTCTCCGTGCTCTCTGTGACTCCTCAGTGCTCTCTGTGTAACCTTAAGAGCCAGGAAACATTACACAGAGAGCACAGAGATGCACAGAGAACACTGAGAACTCTAATCCCAAAGTCTGATCGAAAAGCCGAGCGCGAGGAAGAAATCGGGGGCGTTTGTCGTGATGCCGATTCCAGCAGAAAAGTCGGCCATCATGTTCTGCTGAATCAGGTATGTGAAGCCGGCGTCTGCCAGATGTTCGGCCGATTCCGATTGCGGGGCAAAACCGTAGAGTTCCGCATAGAACCCCAGAGCATCATCGAGAGAGAATCCCCCCGCAAGCGTGTAGAGATAGACGGGATCAGTCGATTCGCCGTCCCACTCGACACCGAGATTATACGCAAGGGTCATGGTCTCCGTTACCGTGTGCTGCATCGAGAAACGGGCGGAAGGGGCATAACGCGTTGCTCTGAAATCAGGAGAAGCAAGATGCGGAATGGCGAGGTGTGCAATCAGAGAGGTCTTCGGGGCAATCCCCTCTTCCTCGAGCAGCCTCACCTTGAATCCGACCGCAACGGGATGAAGGCCGGTTGTAAGGTTTCTGTCAATTCTGTCGGACGTCAGCTCCGATACCAGCCGGACTTCGAAGAAATCCCGGACGCCATATTTGAAGAGAACGGAGGGATGGGCAAAGGAAGAGTGCGCGCTGTTTGCGCGTTCAAACGAGAACCCGCTCTCTATCTGGATGCGCCCATGCGGAACAACCGATGCCGTTTCAGTCTGGTCAGGACGATCCGCCTCCAGTGGGCCGATTTCCTGGGAGTTCGCAACAGAGGAGAGGAAGAGAACCAGGCCGAGAATGCAGTACGTCCTTGCGGGGCGAATCAATGGAGCCTCCTTGTTTGCATCGCAGAACCAACCGCGGCGTGCGGTCAGGGATACAACATGAAACCTGAAATCCCAATTTGGCCCGCGAACGATTTTAGTGAGCAGATGCCAAATTGAGCCTGCCCGCCGCACACGATTCTCAGTGGCAGGCGGGGATCCCGCCGCTGTTAGGCGGGACCTGAAACCTACTGGATTACCCTATACAGCACTAGTCCAACTCCAATGAAGAAAATAACCGTGAAGATGACTTTATTGCTCCGAGCGAGCCACTCGGGCAGAAAAATGTCGAAATTCTCTTCTTGTCGGCTGGAATAGCGCCTGGCGACTGCAGTGAGGGGGCACTTTCCCCTGTTCAACATCAGGAGGACCCCCTCGAATGCAACCAGGCCCATCGCGACCCAAACAGAGCGAGAGATCTCACCCGTCGTGCCCGCATAGACGACGAAGCCAATGACGGCCACAAAGAACGCCCAAATAATCGTGTGAGCAGTCTTAACGAGGAAAAGCTTTGTGGTGTTCTGCACAAGCACAATATACGAAGAAGATGTTTATTCTTTGTGTTCTCTGTGCACCTCCGTGCTCTCCGTGAAATGTTTTCAACCGCGGGATGTTACACAGAGAACACTGAGAAGTCACAGAGAACACAGAGGGCTATTACCTGCTCCTTGTTCCCTTTCCTTTCTTCTGCTCCAGGATCCCAAGGTATTCGCTCCAGGGGCCGACATCGTCGCCGTATCGCTTGGCCATCGCCCTCGCAATTTGTGCGAGGTGGTCGAGATCGTGCACAACCCATGTTGCAAGCAGCTCCCGGATCGTCACGGATCCTAGTGACGGATGCATCCCCCGCTTGTCGAGTTCGATCCCCTTTGCAAAAACCTGTTTCAGAGTGGCCACGTTCTCCATCCGAAGCTTTCCAAACTGATCCAGCAATTCGCCAAGAGTCTTTCCCTTGCTCTTCGCAAACTGCGCCTCGCGGTCAAAAGGAGGAAAGGGGACTGATTCACCTGACTCCAGGATGATCCTGAGCCTGGGAATCCAATCAGTCTCCTCCCCGTGTATCAAATGTCCAATGACATCAAAGGCACTCCATGTTTTCTCCCCCTCATTTGCCTTCGTCCAGTTTTCCGAGAGGCCGGCAAGCATCGCCCTGAGCGTCCCGGGTGTGCGTGAAAGAATTTCGACAGCTTCGGTTGTGTTGAAATTCATGAGGTCTAATTCTCCGAATTGAAAGAAATTACACAGAGAACACAAAGACGCACAGAGAACACAGAGGGATCATTCTCTGTGCTCTCTGTGACTCCTCGGTGCTCTTTGTGTGACCTTCCACGGGAATGGTTCTCAATTTGAGATAACTACGCCAATAACGATCCCTGCAGCCACTCCTCCAAAACCCCACAAAAGCTTCTCCATATTCAGGCCTCGCTGTTCGGCTTCGATGATTTCCTTGGCCTCACCGAGAAGTCTCTTTGTCTCACCCATATCCCGGTTCAGTGTTTCCATGGATTGAAGGGCGGAGATAAGCCGGTTGGAAGAATCTGAGATCTTCGTTTGCGTTTCGCCGCTGAGAGCGAGAAAATGCGTGCGCAGCTCCTCGTAGCTTCTGTTCTGCTCCTTGATACGATTCTCCTGCAGAGACACAATGTCCTCATAGGTGGCCATCAGGCCGGCTATGCCGGCTCCGCGTTTCCTCAGGTCCTTATACGCCGAATCATACCTTCGAAAGGTGAGCTTGTTGAGGACGTAGACGCTGTCGACCTGCACATCCACGAGGTCGCCGGAAAGAAAGAGAAGGCTCTGAATTGTCTCCCCGTCGGAAAAGACCTTGGCCTGGCTGAAGGTGAGGAGAGGGAGGAGAAAGAGGGGGAACAAGGTTGAGATCGAGGTTAAGAGTCTCATGGCATTTGTCGGTTATCAGTCATCAGCTATCAGTTGTTGGTCTCCTGGGATTATTCCAGCGCGTAATACCCCAGACTGTCTGCTGCTTACTGCCTACTCGTCAGTGCACCTTTCCCGTTTCCACCACCGGGATCTCGGGCAGATCCTGCCCGGTGTTTTCAACGTCCTTATATAGTTCCTTCAATCTTCCTTTGATCTTTGACCTTTGGCTTCTGAATTGGTCGTCCTCTACCCTCTGAGCCAGGTCAATAATCTCGACCCGTCCCTGGATATCCCTTACATACGCCCCAAATGTGGCCAGACCTATCCGTACGGTGTCGATAGTTGCCTTTGCCGTGGAAAGCGTCTGGAGGGTCTCCTCGATTTTGAGCTCTGCTTCATCGAGACGGTCGATGGCCTCGTTGAGGCGACTGTTGGAGTAAACGAACATCCAAAGGAGGAGGACAAGGGCAAGAAGAGCAATATGTGGAAAGTAGTTTGAAATCTTTTCCATGATTCACCTTCCCTGAAATGTATTGCTTGAAGAGTTGTTGCACAGCGAAACAACGCGGGTGTTCTTTTTCGGGTCATTTGCGACGCGGTGATCTCCCCCGGTCGAGACTCGAGAAAGGTAGAAAAGGAGGGAAGGAAAGTCAAGGTGGAGATTTGAGATTGCCGATTTCCGATTGCGGATTGAAGATCAAAAACCGGCAAATGAAAGTGGTCAATCAGTGTCATTCGAAAATCGAAAATCGCCAATTGGAAATCCGACTCTACTCCCCTCTCCCGCACTTCACGCACTTCGTGGTGTCGGGCAGAATCTCGAGGCGTCCCCTCTCGATCGGATTGCCGCACGATGAGCATCTCCCGTAGGTTCCCTGGTCGATTCTCGAAAGCGCCGCTTCCAGGGAGTGGAGGAGCTTTCGCTGACGATTGATCATCAGGACCGTCTGCATCGAGCCGACGGGCTCGTCGGGCGTGTCGCCGACCGGTGTGACCTCCGGCTCCATCGAATCGGTCAGGGTGTCGATCTCGCGAACAGTTTCGTCCCTCAATCCTTCAAGGAGCGACCTGAAGTAGCCGAATTCAGCTTTCTTGATCTGGGCGGCAGGAACCGCTTTCGGAGCTTTCCTGACGGTTGTTCGGCGGCTGCCATTTGTTCTTGAAGCGGCTTTCTTCGTGACTTTGAGTCGTAATTTCGGCATGAGAATCCTTATTGTCTGTAAAGCGAAAGAATGTGCTTGTCCGGTGTAATCTTACCCGAAAAACAGAAGAAAATAGTGTCTTGTCAAGGAAAATCGGAAGGAAAACAACGAAAAGCTGAAGAGAAACGCTCTTCATGGTCCAAATACGAACTCCCCGCAGGCTCTCTCTAAAGTGTTTTGATTGGAGGCCTAAAACATGACACGCAGAGCACGAAGACAACACGAAGAAAGCGATCGCCGCTTCGTGTTCTTCTTGACGCCTCTGTGGCACTTCGTGTAATTGTCTTGGAATGAGACGGGGCGAAACCGAATCGACCGATTCGACAACCTAATGCATCCCCTTTACATCTTCAGGTGAAAACTTGGTCAGCTTCACGGCCTTGGCCATGTGCCGATCAAAGGAGGGAACAACAAGGAGGGCCTGTTTGGCGTTCTCGGCTTCAATGATGGTCCATCCGCAATGCTCGCCGTCCTGACAACCCCAGTCGAAATGTGTTATGTATCCCGTCGCTTCAATTTGCTGAAGCGCTTTGGCGCAGCCTTCGGCGGTGTGCGGTGCAATGACGATGAATCGGTCCATGGGAAGCCCCACTCAACAATGAA
>DATDRF010000127.1:0-12471 GCA_035291905.1 Bacteroidota bacterium | reverse complement strand
GCACTTCGGCGAAAGCGGATCGGGACATGGAGAGACTCTCCGCTGACTCTGAACAACCCTCTGCTCAATAAAATCATCCAGCCGCAGCATGGAGACTTCGTCAAGCAAGAACCATTCGGTCTGATCAAAAGTTTTTTCCCAGTCGGATGAATCCTGGTATGTCTGTTCCAGCTGACCTCTGTCGCAGTTGTCACAAACGACGATGATCGAATGCCAATACTCCTTAGGCGATGGAGTCTCTTGCTCGATAGCGAACAAAGGGCGGAGATGTTCCGAATCACACCAACCGCACCTCTTCCGGCGAAGGTTCTCAACAAGCCGCTTCCCCACATGGAGTTCATTTGAGGCCAATGAATGATTCTTAGACTAAGGACTAACCACATCACCGCGCTGGCGTCCACAAGGTAGGAGATACAAGAGAACGAGGGGTAGGACAGGCTTAACAAAAACCGGCGCCAAGTTAACATTTTGAGCGAGTTGTGAGAAAACTGTACTATTCGAAACGGGGGCGCGACGGGGTTACAGGGAGGTGGGGGTTCCCGGGGTCTAGGACGATTCCCGGTGAGTCTGCATGTACTCCGAGGGACTCACCCCGAACTGTTTCCGGAAAGCATCTGCAAAATGGGAAGGGTCGGTGTATCCAACCTGGTAGGCAATCTCAGCAATCGTACCGGCTCTTTTTTCCAGCAACTGACAGGCGCGCCCCAGTCTGATCGTGCGGACGAACTCCCAGGGAGACCGATTTGTCAATGCTTTGATCTTCCTGTGAAGCTGCATCTGACTCAAATACATTTCCTTTGCGAAGAGTTCTGCCGTGAACGTGTGGTCCGGGATATGTGCCTCAACGACCTCCATTGCCTTGTTCAGAAACCGCTCATCGGCTGATGTAATCGCAATCTCTGCGGGTTTCAGTTTGACTTCCCTGGCAAATCGCTCGCGGAGTTTGCGCCTTTGGTCAATCAGGTTTTTCACGCGTGCCAGCAGTTCTTTCGCGTCAAAAGGCTTTGTGACATAGTCATCAGCTCCCGTCTCAAGCCCCGCAATCTTCTGATCCGCCCCCGCCTTTGCCGTGAGCAGAATGACAGGGATGTGGCTTGTCCGCTCATCAGTCTTGAGTTGGGCGCAAAACGTGAAGCCATCCATCTTTGGCATCATTACATCGCTGATAATGATATCGGGAAGAATCTCTGTCGCCTTTTGCATTCCTTCTTCTCCATTTGCCGATTCAATGACTCTGTAATTTGAGTCGAGGCTCGTCCGCATGTACCTCCGCATGTCGGTGTTGTCTTCGACGATCAACACCAGGGGGAATCCCCCATTGGCCCACTTTTCATTTCCTTCCTTCCCTTCATGGGGCGTCGGACCGTCAGCAGAAACAAGTTCCTGCGGCTCCAATTCGTGCGGGATGTCGCCAACCTGGCTTGGAGGAAGAAATTCATTCCCCGCGGGAAGCCAAACTGTAAACGTTGTTCCCTTCCCTTTCTCGCTCACGACGGTAATCTTGCCTTTGTGCAGTTCTACAAGTTCTTTCGTTAACGCCAGGCCGATGCCTGATCCTTCATGTTCACGGGTTTGTGAAGCATCGACCTGATAGAAACGGTCGAAGATCTTTCCAATCTGGTCCTCCGGGATACCAATGCCACTATCGGACACCGTAAGGAGAACGGAGCTCATCCCCATTCCTTCACCTTGGGTCCTTGTAACGGTCACCAAAATCTGACCACCGGCCCCCGTGAACTTGAAGGCATTCGAGAGCAGGTTCGTGACGATTTTCTCCACTCCGTCGCGGTCAAAACATCCGGTGATCCCATCATGCGCGTAATCAACATTGAACAGTATTCCCTTCTGTTTTGCAAGAGATTCAAACGCTGCGACAGCTCCTTTGACAAGATCAACGAGGTCGAGTTGGCGGAAACGTAGCCTCATCTCCCCGGACTCGATCTTGGCAAGATCAAGCAATTGGTTGACCAATCGCTGCAGGCGCTGGCTGTTTCTCAGGATGATCTCGTACTGTTCGACGGCATCACCGTTGTAGGTCCCCGACTTCAGTAGCTTTATGGGCCCCTCAATGAGGGTCAGTGGTGTACGGAATTCATGCGAAATGTTTGCAAAGAAGCGGGATTTCAAATGATCAATCTCGCGCAACTTCGCGGCTTCGAGGTGTTCAAGTTCCGCTTGATGTTTGAGGCGATCCCTGTTTCTATCGAACCTCCGCACGAGATACAGCGAACCGAGAATCGCCAATGCATAAGCGTAATACGCCCACCCGGTCTCCCACCACGGAGGAAGGATTGTCAAGGCAAGCTTCGCCCCTTCATGGTTCCAGTAACCATCGTTATTTGAGGCTCTGACCCTGAGGAGATACTCACCTGGGTGGATGTCGGTATATGCAACATATCGGCGTGGACCTGAGTCAACCCAATCGTTATCCACCCCCTCAAGTCTATATGCATACACATTGTCCCCGGGGTCTTTGAAGTCGAGCGCCGCGAATTCAAATGAGAGAAAATTCTGATCATATGGAAGGACGACATTTGTCAAATAGTTGATTGCCGTATCACCGCTGAATTCCTGCTGGAAAATTTCCATCTTTGCTATCACAACGGGAGGAACATGTTCATTATCAACAATGCTGTCCGGATTGAACGCCAACATCCCGTTGGTACTTCCGAAATACGCGACCCCGTTTCTTGCCCTGCAAAAGGACCTCGAATTGAACTCTATGGACGGTAACCCATGTTTGAGGGTGAACAGGCGTGTTCGTTTCGTTTCAGGATCGAACTTGCAGAGACCGTTATTGCTGCCGAGCCACAAATTGCCGCGGCTATCTTCAACAAATCCGTACAGGTAATCCGGCACTCCCTCCTTTCGTGCGAAGGAGGTAAAGACCCTCTTTTCTTTCTCAAACATATTCAAGCCGCCTCCGAACGTGCAGACCCAAAGATTCCCCTTCTTGTCGGAGCCTGCATATGTCACTTCGCGACTGCGCAAGCCGCTTCCCTGGCCGGTCGAATCGATTATTCCATACTGTACCACCGTTCCCGTCTTGATGTCATATGCAATAAGGCCGAGTGGCAAAACCCCTATCCATAACACGTGATTACTGTCTTCGTACAGGGAGTTGACGTTGACCTCTACTGAAGAGTTCTGTTCAAGGATCTCGATCCCGGCGGGAACGCTCTTCCAGCCTTGGCGATCGACAACATAAAGGCCGCGGCGGGTCCCAACCCAGAAGGTGCCATAAGAATCATCCAACATCGAACGAATATCACATTCGCTATCGGCCCGTGGTGGAACCACAATAATCGATTTGCTTTTTCCAGTTTTCTTGTCGAACCGATGCAATACGCCGTTCGTATTTCCCACCCACAGCTGTCCCCGCCGATCTTCATAGATCGTCCGAACCTGATTATTGCGAAGACTGGAGGCGTCCTTGACATTGTATTGATAGGAGCGGAATCTCCCTTTCCCGGGATCGTAGCGGTTCAATCCCTTCCCCGTCGCTATCCAGAGAATTCCCGAGGCATCCTCGAAAATCGAATAGAGAAAATCATCACTGAGGCTGTTTGCGTCAAGAGGATCATTCTGAAAGACAGTAAATTGTTGCGTTTGAATAGAGAATCGACTTACCCCGGTCCGTGTCCCAATCCAACAGACTCCCGATTCGTCCTCCAAGAGTGAAAGAATATTGTTGTTCGGCAAACCATGAGAGTCTCTTGCGTCATGACGATAGGAGAC
The DNA here is from genome assembly GCA_035291905.1 of Bacteroidota bacterium. Taxonomy (GTDB): domain Bacteria; phylum Bacteroidota; class Ignavibacteria; order UBA10030; family UBA10030; genus JACPLA01. The sequence goes on along the minus strand of DATDRF010000127.1, from coordinate 8,733 downwards.
AAATTCTTCTCTGGAGGGATCAAACCTGCACAGACCTCCCCCGCTTGTACCAACCCAACAGTTTCCCGACCTGTCCTGCAGCATGCTGCGAACGTTGTTATTGCTGATGCTCCTGTCATCGCTGGGTTCGTGTGTGTAGGCAACGAAGGAACCCTCTCGCACATTGAACTTTGCGAGACCTCCGCCTTCTGTACCAACCCAAAGCACATCTGATTCAGTCGTTGAATGTTGAAGGAACCGAACATCTTTGTAAGGGAGAGGAGTCTGATTCCTCTTGTCTCGGAAATGTTTAATCGAGTTTGAATTGACGTCAATTTCGATAACGCCGTCACCCCAGGTCCCAACCCACAAGATACCGTCGCGAGAGGCGTCTTCGAGAATTGCCGTGACTTGAACTGCCGAATGATCGATGGTTTCCCGGGGGGATGGGTGAATGCGAAGAAACTCCCCACGCGACGGATCAAAAAGATCCAACCCCCCGCGAGTTCCAACCCAAAGACGACCCCGGTTGTCCTCATGAATCGCATAGACGAAATCATGGCTGAGGCTCATCTCATTTGTAGAATCATGAAGATAGTGAGCAAATTTCTCAGTCCTAGGATCAAACCTGTTTAATCCTCCCCCGACGGTCGCAAGCCAAATGAATCCGTTCTTGTCTTGATGCATAGCATAGATGATTCGACCCCATAGGCCCGTGGAATCATCCCTGCTCTCCCCAAAAATTTTGAACGAGTAACCATCGTACCGCGCTAGCCCAGAATACGTCCCAATCCACAAGTATCCCTGGGCATCTTTGAGCATACAGACAATCGTCCCGTCGGGAAGGCCGTCCTCAGTTGTAAGGGTTTCAAAACGGATATCCTGTGACCGTAGCAGAGTTGTGCAGCAGAAGAGGAGTGGGAGAAACAATTTTAGGACAGGGCAGAATACCGCCGACACAGAATCCCCTCCCATGTTCGGCGTTTGGTTGTCCCACGAAAAAGAACTGAAGAGGCGGCGGAGCAGAGGCGGGTGCGTGAACGGAAAACCGTGTCGCGAAACGAAACGTTCGCGCTCTCAGATTCGAGGGACCTCCCAGTTCAAATCAAGAATCCTTACTGACTTAGGCTAACTTAGCGACGAGCGATGAGAATGTCAACAAACAGATGAAAGGATTGTGGGGAAATTCTCAACATCACGGCGTTTAAAACAAGAATCATTCCTAGTCTGGGGATCACGGGCACTTAGAAAAACCATGATCCAGATGGCCGTTTTCGCAAGTTGCCTTTGCCCGGGATGATGACTACTTTTTCGTGCCTCTCGAAGACCCCAGTGCCCTTCCTCTATCTCATAGCCGGAATCCTGATCGGTTTCCTCATGGCCGTCCCCATCGGGGCGGTCGGCATTCTTTGTGTCCGGCGAACCCTCGCAAGCGGTTTACGCCAAGGCTACATCACGGGACTTGCCGGCGCGACCGCGGACCTGGTTTACTGCATCGTCTCCGCGGGCGGGATCAGGCTGATCGCCGATTTCATGACAGATCACCAGCATGAAATTCGGCTCGTCGGAGGAGTCGTGCTTCTGCTGATGGGGATACTTCTGATTCGTTCGCGTCGCAGTCGTGCAATTGAGCAGCCAGGCCTCCTTGATGACACCAGGGTCTATTTTTCCGCTCTCGTTGTAGCCACCACCAACCCTCTTGTCCTCTTCTCATACGGTGCGGTGATGGCTGCTCTTGGCGTCGCAAGGCTGGACTTTTTTTCCCTCTCGTTGCTGATCGCCGGAATGGTTGCGGGCTCATTCCTCTGGTTCATCTTCCTTTCCAACCTAGCCCACCGCTTCCGCGCATCGATGAACCTGGAAAAACTCTCGATTGTCAACCGCGTTGCCGGAGTACTGCTCATTCTTATAGGACTGAGCGCCGTGTGGAACGGGATATGGGGGTTGCCGTAAGATGCCGCCAATTTGAGATTGTGCATTGAATATTGAGCATTGAGTATTGTTTTTGGGGTTACATGGAAACAATGTCCAATGTTCAATGTACAATCCTCAATGTGCAACACCTTATCCTGCCCTCCTTCACCCGCAGTAATGTGACCTACCGCATTCACCCCCCTTGACATAGTCAGTTCATTTGACGATACTGGACGTCAATCTGGATCCCCCCTACGCCGATCCCTGCCTGCGTGCCGGTAACACTCCGGCAGGCAGGCGTGTCATCGCTCCACATCTAATTCATCTACATCACTTCAAGGAGGCAGCACCATGAAGCATGCCCGCTTTGTTTTGTTGGCGGCAGTGTTGTTACTCATTACCGCGACCATCTGGAATGGTTGCGAAACGGCTCCCCCCGTCTCTTCCACCGCACCTCAGGACGAACCCCTTGCATCTGTACAATCCTCCCCGCAAATGCAAGAGGCCCGACCGTTGTTCGTTGCGGGTGAAGCACTGGTCAAGTTCAGTGCCGGAGCAACGGAGGATCAACGCTCTGCAGCTCTTCAGAGGGTCAGTGGAATTGTCGGAGAACGTATTTTGACGCGTGCGATGCAGGCCCGCGGCGACAACGAAGGGCTCACACTCGTTCGCACGCCGATGACCGTCAGTGCTGCTGTCGCATCATTGCGAGGTGCTGCAGGCGTGGAATATGCGGAACCGAATTACTATTACTACCACGACGCCTCTTCAAACGATCCCTACTACACCAACGGCTCTTTGTGGGGGATGTACGGCGATGCGACCTCTCCTGCAAATCAGTACGGCAGTCAGGCCGGCGAGGCATGGGCCGCAGGAAACACCGGAAGCGGCTCGGTTGTCATCGGGATCATTGATGAAGGCGCGAAGTATACACACGAAGATCTTGCCGCAAATTTCTGGACGAATCCTTTCGACCCCGTTGACGGTGTGGACAACGACGGGAACGGCTATGTTGACGACACGCACGGATGGGATTTCGACGGAAACAACAATTCAACGTTTGACGGCACACAGGATGACCATGGAACTCATGTCGCAGGTACGATTGGAGCAGTTGGAGGGAACGGTGTTGGGGTGGCCGGCGTGAACTGGAGCGTCACATTGATCAGCGCCAAATTCCTCGGGCGGCGCGGAGGCACAACGGCGAACGCGATCAAAGCAGTTGATTACATCACTGACCTCAAGACGCGACACGGATTGAACATTGCGGCGACAAACAATTCCTGGGGCGGCGGCGGATTCTCGCAGGGGCTCCAGAGCGCCATTGAGCGTGCAAATGCAGCGGAGATCCTTTTCGTGGCAGCGGCAGGAAATGGCGGCGGTGACGGCGTTGGAGACAATAACGACGCTACGCCATCCTATCCGGCGAGCTACAACAACGCGAACATCATTGCGGTCGCCTCGATTACCTCGAGCGGCGCAAAGTCGGGCTTCTCGAACTACGGCGCCACGTCGGTCGACCTCGGAGCTCCCGGATCGGGAATCTATTCCACGCTCCCGGGCAAGCGGAACACATCGACATACGGATCGTACAGCGGCACCTCGATGGCTACTCCACACGTAACCGGAGGCGTCGCGTTGTATGCAGCAACACATCCGGGATCTTCGGGAGCGGCGATCAAAAACGCGATTCTTTCGAGCGCTGTCCCCACCGCCTCCCTTGCGGGAAGGTGCGTGACCGGCGGACGGTTGAACGTCAGCGGATTTTAGCCAGCATCAGAGCTCGTACATTGAAAAGCCCCCGGCAGAGATGCGGGGGCTTTTTGTTGCAGGATGGCAGAACACTTCGACATTCTGCATTCGGCGTTCGATATTCGATGTTTCTTTTCTGAAAGAACTGAAAGCAACACCCAACACCGAACGCCGAATGTCCAATTTTGAAGTGGTTGTGCCTCTGTCGGACTTCAGGCCAAGGCTACTTCTTTCCTCCACAGCAGATCTCGTACTTGACCCCGCACGGGCACTCGTAGCATTCTTGATCCAAGTTCCGCGTCACGATCGATCCTCCGCTGTGCTTGCATATGCAGCCATGATGCGATTCCAGGAGCTGCGCATATTGTACCACATCATCGCCATTCATGAGGAGCAGTGCGTTGTACGAGGGAAGCAGACCTTTAACGGAGAATTCTGTCGACGAAAAGCCCTTGGCATCGGTCTTAAGTGTTCCGACTTTCGATCGCTTGCCCGTCGCCTCGTCCAAAAGGACAACCTCGTAACCAGCATTCTTCCTCAAATCCTTGACCTCGACCTTGATCTTCTCCTCTCCCTGCGTCACTGCTACCACCCCATGAGATTCGATCTCGCTCTTATCATAATGGTTTGTGATGACCGTTGGAACGACTCTTGTCCCCTGCGCCCGTGAAACCAAAACCGGGGCAGAAATAATCAACAACACTTTCAAAAGGTATCTCATACGTCTTCCTCCTTCTTGTCCGTCACATCGCCTCCAAGGATGCACCGCTCTCCATGAATGAGCTCACACCTGGACTTTCTTCCATCCACCCCTTGTGAAGAGCCACAACGTGAACAATCCTACTGCCGTCTCCGCAATGAAGATCGCCCAAAAGACGCCCGTGTGCTCCATCCCGAGTGTCTTGGCCATGACGTACGAGAGGGGAATCTCAATGAGCCAGAAGAAGACGATGTTGATCTTCGTCGGCGTCGCCGTATCACCCGCTCCGTTGAACGCCTGCACCGCCACCATCCACCACCCGTAGACGAAGTAGGAATACGAGACGATCGTGAGCCATTTTCCCCCAACAGCAACAACGCCGGGATCATCTGTGAAAATCCCCACCAGCGATTCGCTGAAAAGAAAATAGAGGATTGCCACCCCGATCAGGAAGAGCATGTTCCAGAAACCGATCACCCAGACGGATCGTTCCGCGCGCTCGGGTTTCTGGGCGCCGAGGTTCTGACCCACCAGCGTGGCAACGGCATTTGACATTCCCCATGCCGGCATCATGGTGAACATCATGATTCTGAGAGCAATGGTAGCCCCGGCAACAACCTGGCTCCCGAACTCAGCGAGGATGCGCATGACGAAGATCCAGGAGGTCATTGCAACAATCATTTGTCCGACTCCTCCAAGCGAAGTGCGGGCAACTTTTGAGATGACCTGCCAATTGAAGGAGATCTGGGAACGAAGGATCCGAATGTGCTTGCTCCCTCTGAAAAGAACCCAGACTTGCGCAAGCACGCCGATGCCTCGGCCGATATTCGTGGCAATCGCAGCGCCCTCGATTCCCAACTCGGGAAAGGGTCCAAGCCCAAAAATGAGAACCGGGTCCATGAGCATGTTGATGCCGTTCGCGAGCCACAGCACACGCATCGCCATCGCGGCGTCGCCCGCACCCCGGAAAACTGCATTGATCACGAACAAAAACACGATCACAGCATTGCCCCCCAACATCCACTGCATGTAGCCGTATCCGTGCTCCAGCGTCCATGGGTCGGCTCCCATGAGTGCCAGCAATTCCCGGGAGTAGAAGATACCGGCGAAGGCAAAGGGAACAGAGACAAAGAGCGCAAGGATGATTGATTGGACTGCGGTGACGCCGGCCTCTACTTTGTTCTTCTCTCCGATACGCCGCGCGACAATTGCCGTGACGGCCATTGCGAGGCCCATGGCAACCGAATACAGGAGGAACAGATATGTTTCCGTTAATCCGACAGTCGCCACGGCGGAGGCCCCAAGTGAACCGACGAAGTAGATGTCCACGACCGCGAACGTGGACTCCATGATCAATTCCAGAATCATCGGGACGGCCAGGAGAAAGATTGCCTTCCCCATGGGGATTTGCGTGTAGTCCGCTTCTGTTCCGCGAACAGCCTCCTTTAACCCCTGCCACAAGGATTGAGAAGGTGGCGGTGCGAGCTGACGGTCAGCTGCTATTTCAGATCCTGGTTCCATTCAATCTCCTTAATGCACCGCCTGTGACTCTCTTGGTCCTCTTTTTGAACACATTCAGGCAATCGTCTCCGCTTTTTCAAAAGCTCCAGTCAAAAGTCCGACATCCGCGCGGTATTGCACAGGCAGATGTCGTACTTTAGGTTTCAGAATTTCAACGTGTGCCAACTTGTTACGGTCGTTCTCGGATATTTGTTGCAGAGGCCTGAGAAAGGACTATATCAGGTGCGAAGTAGAACAACACTTCCGCCTTCGAGGTTCCGTCGACAGATCGTCGTTCTTACTTCCCCTTGTATGCCTCCTTGAGCTTCGCGATATCGATCTTCCTCATTTGAAGCATCGCCTGCATGACCCGCTTCGCCCTTTCGGCATTCTTGTCACTCAGCATCTTTCCCAAAATGCCGGGATTGACCTGCCAGGAGAGACCATACTTATCCTTCAGCCATCCGCACATGCTTTCTTCGCCGCCCTCAGTGAGCTTCTTCCACAGGTTGTCGACTTCCGCCTGGGTTTTGCAGTCCACGGAGAGCGAAATCGCCTCGGTGAATTTGAATTCAGGTCCGCCGTTGAGTGCAATGAAGTCCTCGCCGCAGAGCTGGAAATGCACCGTTAAGACGGTGCCCGCGGGCCGCGGGCCCGCTTCGCCGTAATAGGAGGTCTTTACGATCCGCGATTTCTTCCCTTTCACTCCGGAAAAAACCGACACATAGAACTTCGCCGCCTCTTCGGCCTGCGTATCGAACCACAGGAATGGTGTAATTTTCTTCATGGAGATGTTATCCTTTCCGTTCGGCTATTGTTCTGAATTGATTATCGATTCTTGACTTTCTTTGTTTTCATCTCCCTGTTCAGCGTCTCTTTGACCCTGTACCTGACGATCTTGCTTATCAGGCCCAATGGAAGAGGCTTGTCGATCGGGAATTGAACCGATCCCTTGGCTCCTTCGTACACCGAGAGCTCCTTTTTGAAAGCCCGAATTCCGGACGGAGTCGGATAGAATTCGATGTGATGTTTGAATGCGGCGAAATGCACGAGGTTGCCTTCAAGAGTGAAGGTGGGGATTTGATATTTGATCGCCTCTTCTGCTGCCGGAGCGGCCTTTCGGATGGTCTTCCGGACGTCTTCCAGCAACAACTGCACATCCTTGGGAAAAAGGGCAATATACTCGTCGATATTCTCCACTGTTATCATCCTTTCTCCCGCATCGTATGCTTTCGTTCTTTCACTTCCCTCATGCGGCGTTTTCTACAGAACCGCGCGCGCTCATTCGTCGCTCGTAGAGTTTTCCGCCAAGGAGCGCAAGCGGAAGAGCGGTCACAGCTCCGGCTATGCCGTACCATAGTGGACCAAGCCCCTGCATTGCCAAGGTGCCTGCAATCCAAAGCACTGAGCCGAGTATTCCTGTGGTCCACAAAGCCGTCTTCGCCTTCTCTTTTGCAATCATCGCCGTAATGTACGCGGCAAATACAGTAATGAGGATACGATAGCCCAGAGCCAGGAGATACAGATCCGTGTCAAAGTACACTTCGCCGTACGGCGGATATACTCCCGTTATGTGAAAAAGATGGTCGATGGCCGTTGCGAGGATGAAATTGATCAGTATCGCTGCGACGATCGCCAGAACCAGGCGTTTCATTTGTTGCCTCCTTCACTTGGGGGGAATATTCTGATTAAGACGAAAGAAGTTTGACGGGTCGTATCGGCGCTTGACCGACGCGAGACGGTCCCAGGTGGAGCCGGGGTAGGCAGCCCGGACACGCGCCTCCCCTTCCTCTCCGAGAAAATTGACGTACACGTCGGGATCTCCCTGACGAAGCTCGTTCGAGAACCCATCAACCCATGCATTGTGCGCATTCGCTTCCTCGCGCCGCTCATACAAAGCGGCAATGTTCACCATGATCCGCCTTTTGCGATGAGCATAGGCCGTTGCTTCCGCAGGAACGCGGGCTACTGCACCGCCAAGGACCCGAAGCTGTGCCACGGCCATCGAAGCTTTCGAGGCTTGAATGTGGCCGACGATCGTCTCCGCGGCCCGCTGATCGATGGTATCGATGAACATCGAATGGAACGCTACTGCAGCCGGGTGAGGCCCTTCCGGCCCCTCGAACATTTGAGGATACTTCATCGGCTTGACCATGTCGGCGATCGGCTTCGCCAGGCCCCGGATGGGCGCGACCGCGCGCTCACCCGCTTCTGCCGACCCTGCATACACCATCATGGCCATGATGATGAGCTTTCCATGCTGTTCCTGGGGAATGAACGGCATGGGAGGCGCGGGCATCACATTGGCAATGACCGACAGTTCTTCCGGCGCGCTCTCCGCCTCGGCGATGATCCCCCGAACAACTTCAGGGGTCGCCGGCAACATCAGGATTCCACCCACGATGTCGCTTACTTCTTGCAACCGGAACTTGAATCGGGTCGCGACTCCGAAATTGCCGCCGCCCCCGCGGATTGCCCAGAAGAGATCCGGGTGATTCTCGGCATCAGTTCGGAGAATCTGGCCGTCGGCAGCAGCCACGTCTGCGGCGAGCAGGTTATCGACCGTAAGGCCGTACTTCCGGACGAGAAATCCGACGCCTCCTCCGAGCGTGACGCCCCCGATCCCGACCGATGCGGTGTCGCCGAACCCTGTTGCAAGGCCATGCGCTCCGGCCGCGGCTGTGTACTGACCCGCCGTTAATCCGGTTTCCGCCCACGCCGTCCGCTGTGCCACGTCGAATTCGATCTTCTTCATGTCGGAAAGATCGATCACGATACCGCCCTCCGAAACGCTGTGCCCGGCCACACTGTGACCGCCGCTTCTCACTGCAAGCTCCAATCCCCGATCTCGTGCGAACGTCACGACACGGGAAACGTCGGTTTCATTT
>DATDRF010000126.1:0-4180 GCA_035291905.1 Bacteroidota bacterium | reverse complement strand
CGGGATACGAGAGCACGCGCTGCCGCCTTTCGGGGTCATCCCTCGTCAGCTCGTCAATCCAGTGAATCCCGTAGAGAACATGGTTCACTTCGTCGGCGAGAAGAAACTCAATGAGCTGTTTCGATCGGGTGTCGCCCGTTTTGTCAGCCTTCGCAATCCAGTCCCTCAAATGCTTGCAGCTCTCGCTTTCGAATGTCATGTTCGAGAGGGCAAGACGTTCAAGGGGATCGGGGCGATTCACATCCTGTTCCCATCCGAAGAAGCTGGTGGGGTACATGCCGACGTGCCCGCCGAGCTCTTCGAGCCTTCGCTGGACAATTTCGGCATGTCTCGATTCGTCCCAGCCCTGGCGGGTCATATCCAGCTTCATTTGCCACGGGATTTCGGGGAAGTCTGAGATAATGCGCCCCATCCGCTCGACCGTGATGAACTCGCTGTTCAGAAGATCGTGGAGCAGATGGAGTTTCCCTTCATTCGTGTCGAACGACCAGTTCTTTTCCGAAAACTCATCCACCTTGCGCATGATATTCCAGCGTTGATCTCGCGCCGGCAGTTCGCTGTATGGATGGGATTTCTTGAACGAATATGATCCGGATTGTTTTCCGTCTCCCCAAATTCCGCCGGCATCGTGAATCTGCTTCTCCAGCTGCTTCTGCCATTTCTCTAGTTCGCCCCCCTGCTTCGAATCGGCAATCAGTTTTCTTATCATCGTCTCGGCCCATGCAACCTGATCGTGCTCTTCGTCGGCGATGTGCCGCAGAATGAAGGCGGTCGGCTCATCAGCCGGAAGTTCGACGTGCTTCAGATGCTCGTTGAGGGCATTCACCAGGGCCGGTTTCAGAATTCGGTAAAGCCCGATCATCCGCCGCAGCTCATCATCCGCCTTCCATATCGTCTCAATCAATCTTGCAAAATCATCGCTTGGTGAGATGAGCTGGTATTGCTTTGCGCGGCCCTTTAGCTCCGGGATCCGCTTTCCAACAAGGTCGGCGTGTACGGCATCCTGAAACATGTGCCTCCCAAACGCTATTTTGATCTCCGGCTGAACCATCGTGTACGCCCAGCTCCCTATCAACTCCATCATCTGTACTTCGACATAGCGATATTTTCCAAGGAGCTGTAAGTTCTTTTGCACCGTTATCGTATCCGTCATTTCACCCTCCTCAATCTTCGGGAATCCATAATGAATGCCTCCTTCTGAGAATCTGTTACACTTTAATCCAGGATTTTGTCTCTACGGCCTTGTAGAGAGTTTCCAGTAAGTGATGAATTTTCAATGCATCGTGGAAATTTGGCGATGGCATCCTGTCGTTGACAACGCAATCCAGGAAATTGTATTGGGCCGCAATATGTGACCGAATCCATCCCATGGTGAATTTCGGCGCGGGCATGACGGCAGGGGGCGGATATTTCTGAACGGTGCTCACCTTTTTGAAGCCCTGCACGCCTTTTGCCTCCTTGGCATCGAACGCCCACAGCTCGTTCGGATGCATGAGGTTGAACGCAAGAGCGCCGTTTTGTCCGTGAATCTCGAATCGCATTTCATCCTCAGCGCCAGTCGCTACGCGGGACATCTCGGCCGTTCCAATGGCGCCGTTCTTGAACCTCAGGAGGGCTGTGATGGCATCTTCGACCTCCACTTTTCCCATCTTCGAGGGGTCCTCAGGAAGCGGCCGCTCCTTGAAGAACGTCTCCATGGTGGCAGAGACCTGTTCAACGTCTCCGACGAGGTAGTGCATCACATCGAGCAGGTGAGGACCCAGATCGACGAGGACTCCTCCGCCTATGACCTCTTTGTGCATGCGCCACTCCCTCGGCCGTTTCGGGTCGATGTATCCCGAATGGAGATAGACGCCCCGAAAATGGAACACCCTGCCGACGAAGCCGGCATCCGCCAACTCTTTTGCCTTCATGATGGCGGGGATGAAACGATACTCGGAAGTGATCTGATGTTTGACGCCCGACGCATCCGCAGCGCGGACAATCTCGACCGCTTCCGCCTCGTTGTAGGCCAGCGGCTTTTCACAATACACATGCTTTCCGCTCTTCAACGCCGCAAGGATGGCGGGTGCGTGCATGTTGTTCGGGGTACAGATATTGATGATATCAATGTCTCTTCTGGCTATCAGCTCATCGACATTCGTTGTCGAGAACTCAAATCCAGCCTGCTCGACACCCTTTCTTGCCAAAACTTCATTGGTGTCACAGACCCCCTTGAGGACAATCCTGCAGGGATGGCCGTCATAATAGAACGGAATGGAACGATAGGCATACGCATGAATGCGCCCCATTTGCCCGAATCCGATTATACCGACTCTCAGTTCCTTTGCCATGAACGTTATCCTTTTTCCACAGCGACAAGCGCTTTCTGCACGGTCGACCCTTCGTGCACGATCGCGGCCAGAGCACGCAGTATCGCCGCCGGTTTCTTGTGCTGCCAAACGTTGCGTCCGAAGACGATTCCTTTGGCGCCTGTATCCATTGCGTCCTTCACCATTTGCAGCATCTCCTTGTCCGAATCCATTTTCGGGCCTCCGCGCACAAGAATCGGTGCAGTCGCGATCGAGACTAGCTGCTCAAATTCCTTTTTGGATTCGGGAAAATCCGCCTTGATCACATCAGCGCCGATTTCAGAGGCCATCCGCACAATGAGCTTCATGATCTCAAAATCACGCACCACGTTCGATCCTTTCTGAATCGCCAGCGGTTCAACAATGAATGGAATGCCAAATTCCCTCGCATCGGCTGCGATGACGGAAAGCGCCTCGAGGTTCTGCGCCTCCTGGGCGTCTGTGTCGTATCCGGCGAAGAGGAATGTTACAACCGCATCACCCCCCAGCTGCACGGCATCCTGAACCGAAGCAACCTGTGCATAATACCCTTCCTTCGGCGCCGGCTTCTTGCGCCAGATATTTGTCGCATCCAGACGCACCACGATTCCAGGCTTGCCCTTCCCGTAGAATTTTCCAATGCACGCCCGGGTCGTTCCCGGAGTCATTTGAATCGCATCGGGGTGCCCGGGGAGGAGTGAATCGATAGTTTTGGCGGCATTCTCGACTCCGGGCAACGGACCGATGAAGAGGCCGTGATCGATCGCCACAACGATCCCGTTTCCTGTTTCAGCGTTCAGGATCCTATTGAGACGAAGATTATTTCCTGACAAGGACGACATAGTCACTTCCTTTTCTTCCCTGATTTCTGGTTTTTCTTCATAATGAACTTGAGCGTCGTGATCTCGAATGGTTTCAGGGCGACGGCAACACTATTCCCTTTTGAGAAAGCCAGCGGTCGAAGAACGACTTCATTCAGCTGACAGATTGAGGCTTTGAGAATCGGTTGGTTGAAGCGGAGCTGACCTTTGATTGACCGATCGACCGGATTACATAACCTCACAATGATTCCTTTTCCATCTTCCGCTTCCTTCAAGGCACTCAATTGAAGCCCTTCCGGCTCAACAGAAAGAAAAGACTTCGACAGTACAGGCTGTTCATTCTTTCGTTTCAAGGTCATGAGAGGGACTGTAAATGACTCCACTTCCCTGAGAATGGACGACCAGGTGCCATTGTCGGGAACGCCGTGCGGATACATTGAATACTCGAAAACATGGGTTCCAGGACATTGGGCTTCCGGTGTATCGGTCCACCAGCCAGCCGCTCCGCCAGGCCGAGTGATCAGGTCTCTCCCGGAAAGTTTCCCAACACAGCGCAGGAGCGTGAGAGCAAGGACTCCCTTGTCTTGCACTTTGAGTTCATATTCCGGGAGACCCTTGGAAATCAGCGTCAGCCCTTTTTCCTTGTCATGAATCGTGACAAACCGTTGCATGGCGGCAACGAGGGCGGGATGCTCGAACGGGAACTGCGAGACGTCGTATTCCCTGTGTTCCCGCGGCACAACCGCAAAAGGTGTATCGGCATGGGACTGAAGGGTTTCGATTCCCGAACGGAAAAGAACCCGAAGGCGATGATCTTTGGCCGTATTCTGAACCGTTGTCTTCACATCAACCCGCCGGGAATCCGGAGTGAGATAAAACTCAGTCGAAATCCGCAGGTTGGTCTTTTCGGATGACCGGGATTTTTCATCAGTCGACGCCGAAACAGGAATATTCATCACATGATCGACCCGGAGCGAGGCACGAAGCGGCCCTTTCTCGACGATGCGGACAGTCGATTGGAATTGGTCT
>DATDRF010000125.1:0-5159 GCA_035291905.1 Bacteroidota bacterium | reverse complement strand
ATTCGGATTTCCTATTTTCCCAAGGAGAGTGACACCGCCGGAACTGTTTGTGGGCTGTTTGCAGCACTGACATCTTCTTTGTTCACGCGGCCGCCCGACTGTGATGCGGGGATCGCCTGTGCATCATTCATCGCAAGAATCTGTGAGGGGATGCCATCTCCCTTGTCAAACCCACTGCCCTTGACGCGAGGCGTCGGAGTCCGATACTCGGGGACAATTCTACGGAGCATCTCTTGTACGCGATGTTGTTCTTCTTTTTGGGCGGCGTTGACCAGTTGCATGATGTAGTGCGCGAGCGGATGCCCGTTGAGATTGTCGCTGTCAAACGATCCCATCTCCGGGAGAGCATGACTCCGCTGCCACACATTGTCATTCTGACACACGAAGATCTTCTCATGGCTTGAGCGCTCCGGGCGTTCATGGTCGTAGAAGAGCTCTTCATGCATCTTCTCCCCCGGCAGCAGACCGTTGAAGACGATATCGATGTCGCTTCCCTCCCGCAATCCGCTCAGCCGGATGAGATCGCGGGCAAGATCGACAATCTTCACGGGCTGACCCATGTCGAGAACATAGGTCTCCCCGCACGTCGCCATTGCCCCCGCCTGCAGCACGAGCTGAACCGCCTCCGGGATTGTCATAAAGAACCGCGATGCATCTTTGTGCCGTATGAGGACCGGTCCGCCCGCTTCGATCTGCCGTTTCAAGATCGGGACAACGCTTCCACTGCTTCCAAGAACGTTTCCAAAACGGACCGCCACAAATGCTTTTCCATGGCGAAGAGCCGTATCGTGCACCAACAGTTCAGAAACACGCTTCGTCACCCCCATGATGCTGGTCGGGTTCACCGCCTTGTCGCTTGAAATCATGACCACCTTCTCCACGCCATGGTGCACAGCCAGATCGATCAGGATTTTGGTCCCCAGCACATTGTTCGTCACTGCATCCGCACTATTGCCCTCCATCAACCCCACATGTTTATGAGCGGCTGCATGAAAGATGATCTGCGGCCGATACTGCCCGATGATATGTCTCATTCGTTCGGGATTCCGGATATCAGCGATCACCGGCCGGAACTTCACAGCCTGGCTGAGGATGATCCCGTGTTTTGTCGTCATTTCATTGGTGATTTTGAAGATCGAGTCTTCACCGTGGCCAACCATCACGAGTTCTTCCGGACGAAAGCTCGCGATCTGACGGCACAGCTCACTCCCTATCGATCCTCCCGCCCCCGTCACCATCACTCTCGACCTGTAGATCATGTTTTCCACGGCCTTCGTTTCGGTTTCCACAATGTCGCGGCGGAGCAAATCCTCAATTCTGACTTCGCGCAATTGCGACACGGCGGAGCCCGAAAGAATCTCGAAGACACCGGGAATGGTCCTGCTCGTTATCTTCAGCAGTTTGCACACTTGAACGATCTTGCGGATGATCTTACCCGAGGCTGTCGGCATAGCGATAATGAGTTCGCCGATCCCCAGCTCTTTCACGAGATGGGGAATTTCCTTCAGCGGACCAAGCACCCTCACTCCATGAATTTCCAGATTCCTTTTTTTCGGATCATCGTCGACAAAACCGACGGGCTTCATTTTCGATTTCGGGTTTGCCCGCAACTCATTCACGATCATCGCACCTGCCACGCCGGCACCGACAATGAGCACACTCCTGGCTTCACCGTCCGATCCGCTCCTTTCGTTGAATGCGTAGGAGAGCCTCACGGCCAAACGCGCTCCGCCGACCATCATCATTACAAGAGCTCCGTCGATAAGAGGAAGCGACCGCGGAAGTGAAGGCGAAAATATCGCGGATAGCTCGGAGAGTCCAAAGAACGCAACGGTGCAAACCGCAAATGCCGATAACGTTGCCTTGCTGAGCGTGACCATTTCGTCGACGCTTGCGTAGCGCCAGTAGCGGGAATAGAGTCCGAAGAGCTGAAACACCGCAATCCTAAGAAACAACGTCACAACGGTGTAGAGCAGAAGCGCTCTCGAATGCATCGCGAGGCTGCTCAGATTCTCGTAGCGCAGCACAATTGCCATCGCCGGCGAAAGAGACATCATGACGGCGTCCAGCATCAACAGATGCCGGTTCCTCAGCCAGAGGACGTATTTGTAGATTGTCTTACGCATGGGGGTGTCTTTCAGCTAGTATTTTCCAAACGTTATGTTCACATGGTGACCAATGTCTCGATTCACAGTAACGCCCGAGACTAATTTCCCGCCTCTGCAATTCTGCCTGAGAAGTGTGCGGATGGTATTCGTTTTGAAGCCGATAGAAGGCAACAAACATCCCTGGGAGGGCTGTTTGATTTGGCTCTTCATTGCTGATGTCGGTGGAGGACTTTGCGAGGGCATCTGTATTGAAATGATACATGAAGGGCCTCGACATATCAAATTAGAATGCTCTAAGGTGCATTAGAATCTTCTTAGACTTTCATCAGATTCTAAAAGCGTGCGTGAGTCCGCGAGAGCCGAAGCAGCTGTGATGCGGGACACAAGAATGAAGTGACAGGCAGTTTTACTCGGAGGTTCGGAGCTGGGAAAGATTCGTAAGGCTGTGGGCGGCATGAACAGCCACGTTTCGAACGATCTTGACGATACGCTCAAGATCGGCCTCTTTGAGGCCTGTCCCGCTCGGCAGGCAGAGGCCCCTGGAAAATATTTCATCCGCAACGGTGCCACCGCGCACACGGCAATGAGCGAACACGGGTTGCTGGTGCATCGGTTTCCATGTGCGGCGCGATTCAATGTTCTCCTCTTCGAGTGCAAGACGAATATCTTCGTTTGAAGCACCAAAGAGCTTCGGATCGATCATGATGCACGTCAACCAGCAGTTTGACCGGCCATACGCAGCTTCCGGCATGAAGGTAACGCCCGGAATATCGCTCAGCGCGTCCCGATAATATTTGTTGATTGTCCTCCGTTTTGCAATGATTGCATCGAGGTGCTCAAGTTGCCCCCGTCCCAGGGCGGCGAGAATGTTGCTCAGCCTGTAATTGTAGCCTATGTGTGAATGGAGGTAGTACGGGGCCGGATCGCGTGCCTGTGTCGAAAAAAATTTTGCATTGTCAACATGGGATTTCTTTTCTGACAACAGCATCCCACCCCCGCTCGTTGTAATGATCTTGTTTCCGTTAAACGAAAGAATTCCCATCACACCGAACGCGCCGGCGGACCTCCCCCGGTACGTTGCACCCATCGCTTCAGCTGCATCTTCGATGACAGGAACACCATACTGTGAAGCGGCAGCAAGAATGCGGTCATAGTCCGCACACTGACCGTAGAGGTCGACAGCGATGACAGCTTTCGGGAGCTTCCCCCTGCGCGAACAGTCTTCAAGTTCTTCGGCCAACAACGCGGGATCCATGTTCCATGTTTCATGGTCACTGTCGATAAACACCGGCACCGCCCCGCAATAGATGATGGGATTTGCGGAAGCCGAGAAGGTCAGCGTTGAACAGATCACCTCATCCCCACGCTCGATGCCAAGATTCAACAGCGCAAGATGGAGCGCCGCAGTTCCGCTCACGGCGGCCGCAGCATGCGAAACGCCGGTGCGGGCACTGATCTCGCGTTCGAAGGCATCCACCTGGGGGCCGAGCGTCGTTATCCAGTTCGAGTCGTAGGCCTCGAGAAGAAGCTCCCGCTCACGTCCGTCGAGATGGGGAGGGGAAAGGTAGATTCGTTTTGGCACGTTGTTCTCTTGGGCTTTGAGAAATGTCGTTGGTGAGGCTAAGATTGTTCGCTCAGCCTATTCATTAAGGGGAGAGCTCTGGCCGGATTGCCCATCGCGAGGAGCCGCGGGCCAACGGACTTGTAGACCACCGAGCCTGCCGCGACCCTCGACCATGCACCGATCCGTACAAGGGGATTTACCACGGCGTGCGTGCCGAGGAAAGCGCCTTCTTCAAGGACGGCTCCCCCGTTGAGGGTGGAATAGGAGGAGAGCATAGAAAATGGCTCCACCACGGTGTCGTGTGCCACGGACGAGTACCAGGTCATCACCACGTGTTCCCGGACATTCGCCTGGTTGCCCACACCGCAAAAAGGGTAGATGATGCAGCCGGTCCCGACCTTGGCCGTGGAAGCAATATTGGCTGTCGGATGAATGAGCGTGAAAAATTTCGCGCCGCGCTTTTCAAGACTGCGGGTGACATCAGCCCTTGCTTGAGGATCTCCGATCGTTACAATGAATCGATCCTGCGATTCGATGCGGTAGTCATGGATCCTGCCAATCATGGGCAGATCGTCCAACTTCCCGTTGAAGACCTCGAGCTTATCGTCGAGAAAACCCTTTATCGTTATTGCAGGATCCAGGGCTATCGCATCCCGGATATACGGCAGCGCCTCCATGCCAAAACCGCCGGCCCCCGCAACGATCACGGAGATAGGTTCAGACTGTTGGCGAGCCATTGAGTTGCCGTGAGGCTTCGTTTTGTCAGGTGCGTTGTGCAAGTTGCTCTCCCATGATCTCTAGTTTTCTTACCCCCCACCTGTGCCATTCCGAATTGCCAAGAATCGGTGACTCCTGAGAACCATGGCTGCACCTCGATGTAAGAACCTCGGAATCTCAGCCTGTCGAGCACATTTGCAAGCGCTACCGCCCCAAATCATAACAATAGCTCCGAGTCTAGCCAATTGTCGCGCATCAACCGCGCCGATGTCTTGCGTTTCGCCGGTGACAAGCAGGCTTTGCCTGCCGTATCTTGTCCTACCTGTATTATGTCGTTCGAAAAGCAGTCTTGAGGAAAGCAACGAAGGCCTTCGCTGCAAACTTGATGGATAGCCATGATGTCAATGTGCCAATTGTCTCAAATACAATTCTCGGTCTCAGGTAGAATCTCCGGAACGCCTCGGTCGATGCCTTAAGCAAATCCTCTCGAGACAATCCTTTCGGCACGAACGAAATCTGAAAGTGCGCCAATTTTGCCCAATCGGATTCTGTCTCTCCATATTCCGAAGCCTTCTCCGACAATTCGCACCCCGGCCACAACGTGAGAAATGTCTGTTGGAATAGTGACAGGTCTGTGCTCAATGCAAAATCAATGCTCTCCTGCAGAGTCTCTCTCGTCTCAGTGGGAAGGCCAAATATGAAATTCCCTTTTACTCGAATGCCGACTGCGTGAGCTCTCTTTATAGCCGCAGCAATTTCGGACTTAGGAG
>DATDRF010000124.1:0-19871 GCA_035291905.1 Bacteroidota bacterium | reverse complement strand
CTTGCGATTGCGTGTATTCCGACACTGCGCGCACAGGTCGATACTGTCACGATTCTTCATCTCAACGACACGCATTCGACCCTGGCTTCCATCGGTCCCCGCGATGCGCAACTGAAGGGATCTCTGGGCGGGATCGCGCGGGCGGCGAGTATTATCGGTATGACGAAGCTGGAGGAGCCGAACACGCTTCTCCTCCACGCCGGCGATCTGTTCATTGGGGACATGTTTTTCAATCAGTATTTCGGCGTCCCCGAGTTTCAGATTCTAGTCGCTCTCGGTTGCGATGCCATGGCTGTCGGGAATCACGAATTCGACCTCACGCCTGCCACGCTGAAAATGGCGCTTGACACCAGTTTTACCGGGGGATCGTTCCCGCTTCTTTCGGCAAACACGATCCTTGACTCTGCAGCAGTGCAGGGTCTCAAGCAACATATCTCGCCTTACATCATCAAGCAGGCAGGCAACGTCAAAGTGGGGATCTTTGGGCTGACGACGCCTGCGACAAACGTTCTCTCTCTTCCTTCACCGGCCGTTGTTGATTCTGATTTCGTCGGCATTGCAGCGGCATACGTCGATACGCTGGTGAATCAGAATTGCGACGTCATTATCTGTCTTTCTCATCTCGGGCTGATGTACGATCAGCTCCTTGCGTCGTACGTCCCCGGTATTCACGCTATTGTCGGCGGGCACGATCACTACGCTCTTGAATCTCCAATTGTAGTTCAGAATCCGCTTGGCGACACCACCTGGATCGTGCAGGCGAACGCCTTCTATCTGAATGTCGGAAAGCTGCGACTGACGGTTCAAGACACAATCGTTCGACTCCTCGACTATGCGCTCATTCCGATCGACGATACGGTACCGGAAGAGCCGACGATTGCCGCAACCGTGGATATGCTCATTCAGGGGATTGAAGGTGTCTATGGGCCCGCGTACACACAACAGCTGACTTACGCGGCGGAGTATTTTGAGGAGGTTGAAGATTCGCTCATGGAGCTTGGCTACAGGGACACGCCTGTCGGAAACCTTGTCACCGACGCGTTTCGCGCTTTGACAAAGACCGACGTGGCCATTGAGGTGGGTGGTTCAACGGCGCAACCGCTGTATCAAGGTCCGATTGTCGGAGCGGATGTTTTCAGAATGGTCGGGTATGGATTCAACACCGACAACGGTCTGGGATATCGGATGGCCACTCTCACCATGACAGGTGAAGCTCTCATGATGGGGTTGGAATTTGGTCTTTCCACGATCGGCGAAAACGATGAATTCCTGGTTCAGGCATCGGGTCTCACGTACTGGTATGCGCCATCCCGGCCGCATCCGGATGAGATAGGTGACACTCTGTGGAATCGCCTTCTTTACGTGGAAATCGGAGGCCAACCGATCGATCCGGTCAAGGAATACACCGTCACGGCGAACGAATTCGTGCCTGCATTTATGGACTACCTTGGTATTCCATACAGCAATCTGCATGTCATGACGGATACCACAGAGTACCAGGCCGTCGTATGGTACTTGGCCGACAAGGATACGATCCGGCCGGCTGTGCGGAACCGGGTCCTGAGTCCTGTGGAACAAGTGTCCGCCTTGGCGCCTGAAAAGTTCGAGCTCCATCAGAACTATCCGAATCCCTTCAATCCGACAACGGTGATTCGGTTTGACCTTCCTGAACGCGGGCTGGTGAAGTTGGAAGTCTTCGATCTTCTGGGTAGACGGGTGGCGACGCTGGTGGATGATGTGCTGCAGGCAGGTCGGCAAACAGTTGAATTCGATGCGCACGGGTTGTCCAGCGGTGTATATCTTTACAAAATCGAAGCAAACGGATTCGCGCAAGCGAGGAGGATGGTGCTGGTGCGGTAGGTTTTGGGAGAGCCGCGTCCCCGTAAAGGTGCGAGGACGCGGCTTCTCCTGTCCTGGCACGAAGCGTACCTGAACTGAGTTGAGTTGCAAAGGGAGGTCTTATGAAAACGAAATTGACGATCCACATGCTTTTTGTTCTCCCCCTCCTGCTCCTGAACGCGGGAAATGCAGCAGGTCAGGAGAACGTCCGCCCCGGCAAGAAGATAATCCCGTTGCTGACGGAAGATTCCTGGCAGAGGAAGAGCAACATGTTTGAGCGCCGGGATTCCGCCCAATCGGCCGCTGCGACAGTAAAGAGGCTGCAAAGAGGATTTGATCGGCAACTGCTGGAGACACGGGTCAACACGTTGAAAGAGATTTCAGAACAACGTACCATGATCAAGGATCTCCACGAAATCCTTCGCAAGGCAGAAGGCGAACAGGCCGAACGAAAGTTGCAGGATCGTCAGGAACGCAACCGCCTTAAACTGCTTGGGAAGCCCACGAGGTTCCTTGAAGCCCCGCCCTCCCGGGAACGGCCTCGTGCATCACTCGGCAAGACGGCGTCGGCGCAGGTTACGAATGCGCTAATCAACGGAAAGGCCCATGATTCCGTCTACGTGGGAGACACGTTCAATCTCACGTTTTCCTTCGCCTCCGGCGCGCTCTCTGCGATCATGAACATTTATCTCGATCTCGACGGCAACGGGGCAATCGGCAGTGACGACTACTTGCTGGGACGAGGACTCCTCCTTGAGAATGATGACAACGACGAAGATTTGACAACGGGTAAGTACAAAGTTACGTTTCGCGCCGGAGATGACATTCTAACGCTCTTTGTCGCGACGCTCATTTTCGAAATCGACGATTATCAGACTGTCTCGACGGGTTCCCTGACTGTCCGACAGCAACCGACTGCCTCAATCGTGCGGGGGTCCGTCGTCCCGCAAATGCCTTTCGTAGCATGCGTCACTGATGAGCTGATCGTGTTTGCGGATTCCGCAGGGAAGTTCTCATTCAATGTCGACCGATTCCAGACCGGGCAACTACGCATCCGTCCTGTAGACGTGACAGGGGCAACGAACGGGTATATTCCCCCGCCTGATCAGGTCATTCCGATCGTGTCGGATACGACTATCGTCAGCTTTGTGTACACAGAGGCAACCTCATTCATCGAGGGTTATGTGAAGAGCCAGGCAGGAACCCCGATAGAGAATGCCCTGGTAGAGGCGTGCTACTCTTTTTGTGCAGCCGCCAGAACAGATTCCCAGGGCTACTACAAGCTGGGTGTCGCGCAAGGTCAATGGCGTATGTACGTCGGCACTCCGTCGTCATCGAACTACATGCGAGACTTTGGCTTTCCTGATATCTTCGTGTCTTCCAATGCTACTGTTCGGCAGGACTATGTCTTAGTGGAATGTAACAGCTCCATTTCGGGAAAGGTTACGTTCAACGGGGCAGGGGTGAGCGGAGTCCCGGTCTACGCCTTCTCGGATTCTCTCAGCAACCGGGTCCTCTCCACGGGAGACGGGAGCTATGCTGTCCCTGTCCACCAACCGCCGGTCGGCTCGGAAACCTACATGCTCCAATGCGATATCGGTTCAGGTTATTTCGTGGAAGATCCTCTGCGTTGGGATATTCAACCCGGCGCGACCGATGTCAATTTCACGATCAAGAAAGTAGCGGGGGGCTTGCAGGGAAGAATCACCGATGTCGGCACCGGCAACCCAGTTCCCGGCGCGCACATTTACGTTTCGGGCCCGACCTATAAGAGAACGTGGTCCAACGACAGCGGCTACTACCGGACGAGTCTTGGCGACGGCATCTATACGTTGAACGTCTATGCCTCCCCTTACTTCAGCTACTCCGAATATCCTGTTAATGTCTCAGGAGCCATGGTAACGAGGAACGTAGCCCTTCTGCGTTCGGGAAGTCTCTCGGGTACAGTAAAGAATGCGGAGGGGGAGCCGATGAGAGATGCAATTGTCGTCACACGTGATACCATGGGGTGGCACTACGGTTCCGGATACACGGACATCCACGGTGAGTACATGGTGTCCAACTTGACGAGCGGAGAATACAGGGCAGTTGCCTCTAAAAACGGATATGTACCGCAATGGTACAATATGGCAGAGGATCAAGAACAGGCCTCCCTCATTCCGGTTGCTCAGGGATTTGACACTCCCGGTATCAACTTTGTCTTGTCAAAAGGCGGCATCATTTCAGGGAAAGTCGTCGAGAAGACCGGCAGCCCGATTTCGGGGGTCGAGATACTCGTCTATGACACACTGTTTAACGGGCGGTCGTATGCAATGACAAATGACTCCGGAATTTACAGTGCAAGCGGACTCGCGACCGGGAAGTATCTCGTTGTGACATACAGCGAGGAGTACATCCATCAATGGTATGACGGCGCGGCCACGCCATTTGACGCGAAACGTGTCAACGTTACGATCGATCAGGAAACTGCCGGCATCGACTTCACTCTTTCGAAGGGTGGTTCAATTTCGGGAAAGGTAAAGAGCAAGAGCGGTGTCGCGATTCCTTATTCTTCCGTGACCGTCGTCGATAGTACTTTTCTTCCCATCAGTTACTACTACACCTATGACGATTCAGGTTCATACCGCATAACGAAGTTGCCGGTGGGCAAGAGTCTGTATGTCACGGCGTCTGCCTACGGATATGCCCAGCGGTGGTACGATAATGTTTCAGTCCCGGACTCTGCTACCGCGATCATTCTGGCGGAGGGCGGGGAGAGGAACAATGTTAACTTTGCGCTCCCGCTCGGCGGTTCAATTACCGGAAGAGTACAAGACATAAACGGTTATCCCATCCCCTATGCCAATATCTATGCATATGACAGTTTGACAAGTTACTACGCTTACAGCAACCAGAGCGGAAGTTATTCCCTTGCGGGAATGTCAAACGGCAGGTACTACGTTCTTGCCTCCGCCAACGCCTACGACGAACAATGGTTCGATCGTGCATCCTCGGAGGCAGAAGCGACCAGGGTTCGGGTGGTTGAGGAAACCACGACATCCGATATCAACTTTGCCTTGCGGAGGACCAGCGGAGTCTTCGGCACGGTGGTGGATGATTCGAGTGGAATGGGTGTGCCATCGATATACATTGAGGTTCTCCAGGACAGTGAGAACGGCCAGCTCTTTACAACCTTCACGTCTTACGATGGAAGCTACCAGATGCCGTTACCCCCGGGAGATTATGTCGTACGTGCATCCGATCTTTCCGGCCAGGGGTATTTGGGTGAATTCTATACATCCTCGGGAGGGACTCCATTTCGCGCAGAGGCATATCGATGGACATTGGCCGATGGACAGTCTTTCGCTGCCGATTTCCGCCTCGTGAAGCGAAAGAACTTCCATGCGTTTACAGGCCACAAACTTGGGATGACCATCACAAACTTTGGGCAGCTTGGATACTGGCAGGATCCAACGTTGCCGAACGGGCGCTGGCCGCTCCCGTCCGATCCGAATTCTCTCTTTGAAGGAGATCTCTGGTTCGGTGGGGACGTCTACGGTACACGCCTCGTTGCCGCAGGAGCGTATCGGGGAATCTACGGCCCCTGGAGGCCGCTCTCGAATTACATCAACGAGTGGAGCTCCGATTCCCAGAGGGTACTCACGTTCTTTACAGACGAGGGAATGTTCGGCGGTCTCACAGTGAAGCAGACTGCCTATTCATGGAGAGACGCTGATTATGCACTGTACGAGTACACAATCGTCAACCGGTCCCCCTGGGGATTTGATTTGCCCCCCATTCAGAATGCTTATGTGGGGTTCTTCATGGATCTTGACATTTCCGGCGAAGCGAATGATGACATGGTCGGTATCGACGCAGCCACGAATCTTGTCTACATGTATGATTCTTCCGCTGTCAACGGTGTCGCCATGGGAGTATGTCTCGTTCGTGACTCGGCAGGTCGGGTGACTTGGTGGCGGAACGGCAACGATCCGCGGAGTGACACCGCCCGGTATAACCGGATGGCATCGGCAACATCGACTACATTGCCGGATAGTGCCAACGACCACAGAGTGTTGCTGAGTGTCGGACCCTACAGCCTCGACCCTGGCGATACAGTCAGCTTCATGATTGCCGTCGTTGCAGGCTATGGCGCTGAAGGGGTCATTCAGGCCGCTGCACAAGCGCGGGGCAGCTATGTCACCGGCGTAGAGACCACGCCGGTTCGGGAGATACCCGCGGAGTATTCTCTCTCTCAGAATTACCCGAATCCCTTCAACCCGACAACCATGATTCAATTTGACCTTCCTGAACGCGGACCGGTGAAACTGGAAGTCTACGATATGCTGGGAAGGCGGGTGGCGACGCTGGTGGATGATGTGTTGCAGGCAGGCCGTCAGGCGGTTGAATTCGACGCTCATGGCCTCTCAAGCGGGATGTATGTGTACAGAATCGAAGCAAACGGATTTGTGCTGGCAAGAAGGATGGTTCTGGTGCGATAAGTGGAGGGGAGGGGGTCGTGCCCCGTGCAGGCCCCCTCCTTTGTTTTTCAACGGAGCTGAACATGAAAACGCTGCTCATCACAGGATCAAGCGGGTATCTGGGAGAAGGTTTGATTTCGCGTCTCGCAAAAGAGAGACTCTTCAAGCAGGTGATCGGGGTCGATATTCGGCCGCCGCCGTCTCCTGGAAAAGCCAGGTTTGTCTCCATGGATATTCGCGATGCTTTGTTGGCAAAACTCTTCCTGGAAGAAGAGGTCACCGACGTCGTCCACCTCGCCTTTGTCGTGAATCCAACACACGACCCTGATTTGGAAGAAGACGTCGACGTCAACGGTACTCGAAATCTGCTTCACGCCTGCCATGAAGCCAATGTGAAGAAACTGGTGATCGCAAGCAGCATCGGGGCATATGGCTGGCATGAAGATAATCCGATACCTATTCCCGAATCATTTGCTCTCCGCGGGAATCCCGAATTTCCCTATTCAAGAAATAAGACAATCATCGAAAACCTTGCAGCAGATTTTGCCCGAACCCATCCCCGATGCAGGGTCGTCGTTCTCCGAATCTGCAATGTTCTTGGGTTCCATGTCCACAATGCGATTTCTGCCGGTTTAGAAGCGCCCGTCATTCTTGGAGTGAGAGGATGTGATCCCTTCCTGGCGTTTACACACGAAATTGATATGAACGAGATCCTCTTCGAGTCTCTTCGCAAACCTGTTCGGGGCGTCTTCAATGTTGCGGGTGAAGGAATGCTCCGCCTCAGCACGATGGCCCGGCTGGCGGGAAAGCCTCTCATTCGGCTTCCTGAACGAATGACGCGTGGAATCCTCAATTTCCTCTTCTGGTGCCGTATCCTCCCATTTGGAGGCGGTCAGATTGGGTTTGTCCAGCATTCATGCGTTCCCGACACCTCAAAACTGAAACGCGAGTTTGGAAATCTTACTCGTAGCACCTCGGAAGAGACGTTTTCCGGTTTTGTACACGAACGACTAAGAAAGAGAATATCATGAGCGAGACCCTGCTTATCGTCAATCCCGCATGCGGCGGGAAGCGAGGTCTTCGCCGATGGAAGCGCTTTGAATCGGTCTTGCGTGAACGGGGCTTTCAGTTTCATGTCGAACTGACCAATGGCCGTGGTCACGCGCAACAATTATCGGCCTCAGCTGCGCGAAACGGTTTTTCTTCCATTGTGGCCTTTGGGGGTGACGGTACTCTTAATGAAGTGCTCAACGGCTTCATGGAGGTGCCGGCCCAATCCCGTGGAGCAACTCGCATCGGGTATGTTCCGGCCGGGAGCAGCAACGATCTTCTGAGAAGCCTTGGTCTTTCGCCGGCTCCGTCTCTCGAGCGTATTGTGGAAGGAGATCCGGTCACCCTGGACGTGGGACGAATCGAATGCCGGGATGGGGACGGGGCGGCGATCGAGCGGTACTTTCTGGTCAATGCCAGCATGGGAGTCCTTCCGGGGGCCCTTGAGTTCTTTAACCGCCAGACTTTGGGAAACAGATTTCTGAAATTGATCTCCCTTGATCTGACGGTCATTGCCTCCGGCTTGAACTCGATTGCAAGACACAAAACCTCCTCTTACAGGCTTCGTCTTGATGATAGTCTGGTAATGGAAGGAAAGTACACGAACCTCTCCGTTCTTAAAGGGGTCTGGTTTGGCGGAGGGATGTCGTATGGAAGCGAGGGGAAGTCCGTTCCCGGAAAATTTTCGCTCGTCGGCATCGACGAAATGTCGAAACTGGGCCGCGCATTGATCATGCCGCGTTTCTACAACAACACAATTCTGAAACATCCCGCCGTGTGGAAACGAAGCTGCTCGCAATGCGAGGTGACTTCGGATGTGAACGGCATCGTTGAAGCGGACGGTGAGCTTGTCGGGTTCCTTCCGGCAAAATTCACCGTGCTCCCGGATTCGCTCCGAATGGTTGTATGGAAGGAAAAATCATGAACGATGGGCATCAACAATGGACGGGAGAGGAGCAACTGATCAGGCTGCTGCGTGCAAGCTATCAACGCCATCCCGGACAGCTTAATGAGCCTTTTGCTGCAGATGCGGAGCTCATTGATCTTTCCGGGGAACTGAATCTTGCATGTACGGTCGATTGTCTGCGGGAAGAGATTGAACTGGGAATCCTTGAGAATCCTGCACTCATCGGGTGGACATCGGTCGCCATCAGCCTCAGCGATCTTGCCGCCGTCGCGGCGGATCCCGTCGGCCTCCTGCTTGCGTGGACGATTCCCCCGAAATTCTCCAGCGATCTTCTTTCAAAGATTTCCCGTGGGGCGCAGGATGCGGCCGCATTTCACAAAACGTACCTGATGGGCGGCGACTGCAACACCGGCTCTCCTCTGCAAATAAGCGCCACCGCATTAGGCACTGTTCCCAAACATATCACTCTCCAGAGGGTCGGAATGCTCCCCGGCGACGGCCTCTTTCTCACTGGCCCCATAGGTGCAGGAAACGCTCTTGGGTTTGCCAAGCTCCGCAAACTTCCCGAAGCATCCGCCCTTGAAGACTCTTACCGTCCCATTGCCCGGTTCGACTGGGGACATGTTCTTCGGGAATTCGCAACCTCCTGCATCGACACGAGCGATGGTGTGTTGGCAAGTCTCGACATTCTCGCCCGACTGAACAGCTGCGGCATCGAGTTCCGCAATCGGCCGTCCTTCTATGCCGGCTCGGTGCGCATGATGGCTTTTCGCTACAACATTCCTCTCTGGCTGTTTGCTGCGGCTGAGCACGGTGAATTCGAGCTCCTTTTTTCGGTTCGCGCCGAGCGTGAAGGGGAATTCCTCGATCGCTGTACGCAGGCGCATCTTGCATGCTCTCGGATAGGCACGGTTCTCAAAGAGAGGGAATTCCGAATTGAGACATCGGGCTCTGTGGCGAACATTGATATCCGGAGAGTCCGCGGCCTTGCTGAGAATCTCACCAACGATCCCGGGGGATATGTTACCTCGCTCATCGAATATTCATCGGGTATCGGAATACGGGAAGAGAAGACATGAACAAGACAATGCAGCTTCTGAAGAATCTATGGATCACATTTCGCCCGCACTTCTTTTTTGTCTCGGGTGCGGCCGGTCTGTCCGGGATGGCTTTTGCATACCTGGATCCCCCCCTGTGGAGGACTCTGGCGACGTTCATCATTTGCTTCTTTTCCTACGGTCTCATTCAGGCCCTGTGCGACACCTTCGATCTCGAAACGGACAGGATCAATGCGCCGTTTCGGCCCATGGTGAGCGGTGAACTGCCCGTGAAAACCGTCGTCCTCGTTCTTAGCGTCACGTTGCTGGGAGTCGCTGTCATCTTCTTTTTGATGAATCCTATCCTCCTGGGAGTTCAGTTGATCGCCCTGGTCTTCAGCCTCACCTATAACGGAATGAAAAGGATTCCCCATGCGGGGCCTCTCTGGAACGGAATCATTGTCGCCACGCTCCCGTACATCGGCGCTTTTGGAATTTCAGAGGCACGTTCTGTTGCCGATCTTCCGCCCGTCATTCATTTCAACGCGGTGATTGTGTGCTTCGTTTATGCGGGGTTCGTTCTCACGGGGTACTTCAAGGATGTGACGGGAGATAGCCAAACAGGATATCGGACCGCACCCGTCTTCTATGGCATTCGCAAAGCCCGATGGCAGGTTCTTCCGTATTCGCTCTTCGCGGCCGGCGGGTTTGTACTGTATTACTGGAATCGCTTTGGACTTTGGGAAAAAGCCGCGCCTGAAGCGAAAGTCATTTATGCAATTCTGGGTATCGTCGGAGTGACCCTGCTGGTTCTGAGCAATATCATTCTCATCCGAGATCCTTCGGAGAAGAATTCCTACGGGGCGCTTCTTTGGTACACAAGAGGAATGGTTCTCACCTTCCTCTCTCCCGTTGCGTTGGGATACTGGCAAGTTGCCCTCGGAACGGCCTTTGTTTTCATGATTTCAATGGAATACTTCCTTTTGAAGACAAGGAGAACGGGACAGGCCTGATTTTTGGGAGAATCGACAGGGGGGGTGCCATGAGTCGAAGACCTTTGGTTTTAACCGATTCGCCCGTACATTGCCTGCGTTTTCCCGGCGACTGAGCCGTCGCACCTTGAGATATGTTTCAGTCAGCCGGAGAACCGCGGAATCGAAAGGATCCAGTAAAGTGCTTTCATTTTTCCGCAGCAACCCTCCGCTCCCTTGCCCGAGGCATTGGAGTGCGATCTTCTTGCTGCACTCGGCGCTCATTCTTCAGCCCACTCTCAAGACCCAGACTCTGAAAGTGCTGACTATGAACATCTGGTCCGGGCTTGACTACCGGGGAACGCTGAGGATGGGTGAGTACGAGCCCGACTCAATCCGGACAGGCCGGCTCCTGCTGCTCGCACAGGCACTCAAGGAAAAGCAGCCCGATATCGTCGCTCTCCAGGAATGCAACCCCGTTGGCTCCATTGGTTCCTTTTTGGCCGAGCATCTTGGGTATGACTGCATTACCCAGCGCGCGAACGGGGGCCTCAAGATCGGATCCCTTGGAATTCCGATGAATCTCAACGAGGGACTTGTCTTGCTTGCGAAGAAAAGTCTGTATCTTGATTTCGTCGATGTTGTGGATCTTTCCCGGACACTCGGAACGTTCGGCAACAGTTTTTCATTTCATTCTGCTGATCAGAATATTGCTCTCATCGGATCTGTGAACATTGGCACGACAAAACTCCTGGTTGTCAACACGCACTTGTCGGCCTCTGTACCGAACGATGATGGAGCAAGGACGAAGCTGACAGAGTTGATGATCGGCAAAAAGATACCGGAACATGAGCAGGAGGCTGTTCGACTTGAATTCCAGGAACAGTCCGGCAGTCGCAAAAAAGAGGTCGCCCGATTGCGGGAGGCACTTGAAGCTCGCAGCTTCGGGGCTCCGGTTATCCTGCTCGGGGATTTCAACGCCGCGCCGGAATCAGAAGAGATCGATTCCCTCCGGGTGGAGTTCCTCGATTGTACGCCTGCTTCGCAACGGGGTGAGCCGACCTGGGACCCGGCGGTCAATCCGAATATCGGCTATTCGACGAAATCGGACCCAAATGCAACCGTTCGTGAGGAGCTCTCGGCATGGTACGACGGCATGCCCAGAAGAATCGATCACATCTTCCTGAACGGGAGATTCTCCTCCGCAGATGTCCGTTCTATCTCGCTCTTCGCCGACAAGGCCGAATCAGGGCTCTTCCCCTCCGATCATTATGGTCTGTTGGCCGAAATCGACGTCTCACGCCTCAATGTTGATTCATTGCAGCGCTCGCCGGATGCGATCCGTTCTCCCGGCGAGACATTTGAGTTTCTGCCACTCTTCAGCTATGATACCGACGTGGGGTTCGGATACGGCGTAAAAGCCTTCTTTCTCGATTTTCTCGGAGCATCCGAATCGTTCGATCTCATTCTCTTTAACAGCACAAAGGGAGAGCGGTGGTATCGCCTGGTGTTCTCGGTTCCCGACTTCGAGCTTCGACAGGGGAAACGATATCCGCTGTCTCTGGATGTCGTGGTGGATTACGATAAATACACGAAGAACAATTTCTTCGGGATCGGCGCGGAAAGCCGCGCGTCGGACCGTGAAACCTATACGAAAGAACCGCTGGAGATTCAGCTTGTAGCCAGCAAAGGATTCAGTGAGCGCTTCGTCGGCCAGGCGGGGTTCAGATTCAAGACAGTAAGGAATTTCCGATTTGATTCGACGGGGCTGTTTGCCGCATCTGCTCCTGTCAACCTGGGACGCAGTCAGGGGCTGACAGTCGTCGCCTCTGTCCGTTATGATTCCCGTGATAGTTACATCAATCCGTCACGTGGAAATGTGGTGCAACTTGATTTCGAAGGCGGATCGTCAGGATTTGCCGGAGATTACGACCTCTTCTCTTCTACCATGTCCCTGCAGACATACCAAGTGCTTTTCTATCCCAAAACAGTCCTTGCCGCGCGGGCCGTGGGTCAAACCGTGACGGGGAAGAATCTCCCTCTTCATGTGTACAGCACGCTGGGAGGGACAAAGACGTTGCGCGGATTTCCGCAGGACCGGTTCCTCGATCGCACATCGGTCCTGGCCAACGTCGAACTGCGCTTTCCGATCATCTGGCGTTTTGACGGCCTGGTGTTCTACGACGCGGGGAAGCTTGCTTCGAATTTTGAACATCTCGCCCTGTTCAGGAAGGGATGGAAGAGAAATCCCGGGTTTGGATTACGGCTTGTGATGGATACATTCATTGTCCGCGCCGATCTGGGGATGAGCAGCGAAGGGACGGGGTTCTATTTCAATTTTGGCCAATTGTTCTGACAGGATCTCAATCACATACATCTATGACAACGACAATTGAAGAAGTCCGATCCAGAAGGGATTTGAAGGAATTCGTTTCTTTTCCATTCGGGCTCTACAAGAGAAACCCCTATTGGGTTCCTCCTTTGCGGTTCGATGAAACGAACACACTTCGGAAAGACCGCAATCCCGCCTTCGACTGCTGCGACGCGTGTTACTGGCTTGCGTACCAGAACGGTACGGTCGTTGGTCGGATAGCCGGCATTGTGAACAAAAAGTATAATGAACTCTGCGGAAAACGCAGTGCCCGTTTTGGATGGGTTGACTTCGTCGACGATGAGGGAGTCTCCAGGGCACTCTTCGATCAGGTTGAATCGTGGGCGGTCCGGCAGGGATTGAACGAGGTGCACGGACCTTTGGGATTCACGGACATGGATCGTGAGGGAATGCTCGTGGAAGGATTTGACGAACTCGGGACTCTTGCAACGATCTACAACTATCCGTACTACCCCCGACACATCGAGAAACTCGGGTATAAGAAGGATGCAGATTGGGTGGAATACGAGATGGTTCCCCCTCAGGAAGTCCCCGAAAAAGTCCGTCGGTTGGCCCTCCTTGTGGCCGAACGGTACCATCTGACGACAATGCGGTTCAGGAAAGCAAAGGAGCTCCTTCCCTACGCACGGGAAATCTTCCACCTGATCAATGAGACGTACGCGAACCTCTATGGATTTGTGCCGCTTTCCGAAAGACAAATCGATCACTATGTGAAGCAGTATTTCGGCTTCATTCGCCCCGAATATGTTCCTCTTGTCCTGGATCGGGAGGGCAAAGTGGCGGCCTTCGGCATCACCATGCCGTCGATGTCAAGAGCCCTTCAACAATGCCGCGGACGATTGTTTCCCTTCGGGTTCATCAACTTGTATCGCGCGATGACCCACAACGACCGGGTTGATCTCTATCTGACAGCCGTGAGGCCCGACCTGCAGGACAAAGGAGTGAACGCCATTCTCATGTACGAGACGAATGTCTTGTATGCCAACCGGGGAATTCAACGGGTCGAATCGAATCCCGAGCTGGAAACGAATTCAAAAGTGCGGGCACAATGGAGGTTCTATGAGGGGAGACAGCACAAACGGAGGCGGTGCTACCTGAAACACCTTCCCTCATGAATTGAGTTGTGAAACGAAATCAGTTGCGCAGTGCAGGGGATGCATTGAGGAGTTGCAGAGTTTTCGCGACGACGGTGTAAGATCGTTCGAGTGCCCGCGGCGACATCAGCGTCGACTTATCGTTTGGGGTGTGCATCACTTTCATGACCTTCGGCATCTCCTTCGGATCGAACTCCCATCCGTTCTTTGCAGCCTTTTCGAAAAGTGCGACGTCTCCCTTGGGGACAATCGAAATGGAGATGTTCTCGAGCTTTTTATTGGCGAAAGAAAGGTGATCGGAAGGGGGGTAATGCTCGCTCTCCCGCAGGGTCGCGCCCGAGGCCCTGACAGCTCGCCGGACGTAAGGAAGAATCCGATCGTCATCACCGCCGCCTACCGGGCCCACATAGACCTCTTCGCCCGTCCCTTCGACATCCAGGTTGATCATGGCAAGATGGTCGGCCGTATCACCATAGGACTTGACAAACTCGGCCGAGCCGATAAGCCCATCCTCCTCCCGGTCAAAGAAACAGAAGACGACGTTGTACTTCCAGTCAGAATCCTTCATCGATTGGATAAGGCCCAGCAGCACCGCGACGCCGCCCCCGTTGTCGTTTGCTCCCGGTGATTCGGGAACAGCATCCAGGTGAGCGCCGACCACAACGCTTTTTGTCCCATCGCCGAATGAAACAATGATGTTCTCTCCCTCGAATCGGTCGGTCTTTGTGCCGATCTGACGATCGCGAGCGAACCAGAAGCCGGTGAATCTCACTCCCATCTTCTTCAATTCATCCCGCACAAATTGGCGCCGGCCGTCGGGTGATTTTCCTTCTATTCCCTGTACCCATTGAAGGAGTCTCGAACCCGTCACCGGCTGTGCGAGAACCATCTGAACCGAGATCATGAGGATCACTGTGGTTCCCGCGAGAAACTTCCATCTCCTTGATTCACCCATGAAGGCAGCTCCTTCTTGAGAATGAAAATCGCTTTGTTGGCGGCATGACATTCCGACCTGCAAGGCGGTTGGCCTCTTATTTCCTTAACCGTATGCGAAATGTCGTACCGGCTCCCGGCGCGGTGTGTTTGAGAATGAGATTGCCGCCGTGGTACGATTCAATGATCCGCTGCGACAAGCTAAGGCCCAATCCCCACCCGCGGGTCTTTGTGGAAAACCCCGGTCTGAAGATGTCCTTCTTATGCATCAGGTCGACCCCTTTTCCCGTGTCTGAAACATCAAGAAACGCGAAGCCGTCGGATTCTGACAATGTGATCGTGATCGTGCCGGCCGCTCCTTCGATGGCATCCAATCCGTTCTTGATGAGGTTCTCGATGACCCACTCGAACAGCTCTGCATTGACGGGAGCGACAACCGTCACGGACGGATCAAACACCAACCGAACGTGTTTTCCGCTTTGGGGTATCCGACGTTCAAAATATTGAACAACTTTTGAAACAATGTCGCCGATATTTTCGTTCTTCAGTTCCGGCCTGGAGCCGATCTTCGAGAACCGGTCGGCAATCTTCTGCAGGCGTTGGAGATCGTTTTCCATGTCCCTGACGATCTCTGCGGCCTTTCCCTCCCCGGCACTCTGTTTCAACAATTCTGTCCACCCCAGGAGGCTGGAGAGAGGCGTTCCGAGCTGGTGCGCCGTCTCTCGTGCCATTCCCACCCAGATATTGCTCTGCTCGCTCTTCTTGATGTAGCTGAAACTGATATACCCGATGAGAATGAAGAGCCCGACGATCGAGATTTCCACATACGGGAGCCATCGGAGCTGGATGACAAGCGGGGATTCGCCGTAGTGGAGGTAATTGAGGATGATGGTATCCTGGTATGCCACCTTGATCGGCGTGTTGTGGGAATCCATCTCCTTCATGAGCTGCTTGAGAAAAGCGAACTGTTCTTCGTACGAGAGCGTCGTGTCCAGCTCGAGGTTCTTATAAGCGCTCTTCAGGGAGGGGGTCCCGCCTTGATCGTTTGACAGGGAGATCGGGTCGTCACGGCTGTCGGTGAGAATAATGGGAAAATCGATCGCCCGTATGATCTCGTCAAATACGAAGCTATAGTCGCCTCCCATGCTTGGTGCGTTCGCGAGGTACTCCAGCGAACGCGCGTAGAGGTCGGCGATCTGCTTCTGCTTGTTTTCGAGGCGTTGAACGATGGAATGGGTATACCAGAGGGTCCCCCCGACGATGGCAAAGGCAAAGATCAGCAGCGTGATCTTGTATTTGCCCGACTGCGGGCTTCCTCGAAGAAGGGGAGATTTCATCGGAAAATTCCCTGCTGCCTTACGGAGCACGATGGATCAACGAACAATGAGCGTTTGATCTCTTCTTGCGCCCACTGAGACCATGGAGATCTTGACCTTGAGGGAGCGTTGCAGCGCCTCGAGGTACTTTCTTGCTCTGCGCGGCAAGTTGCGGTAGCTGCGAACACCGGAGGTCGGTGTTTTCCATCCCCGGTACGTTTTGTATACGGGCTTCACGCGCTCGAGAGTCTGAACGTCCGTGAAGAAATGGTCGATCGGCTTGCCGTCGACGAGATAGGCGGTGCACACCTGAATCTCGTCGAAATCGTCGAGAACATCGAGCTTTGTAATGGCGATCCGGGATATTCCGTTCACCATGATCGAGTGTCTGAGGCTGACAAGATCCAGCCAGCCGCATCGCCGCGGGCGGCCCGTGGTGGCGCCGTATTCTCCTCCGATGGATCGCAGCCGCTCTCCCATCTCGTCGTTCAATTCCGTGGGGAATGGACCGTTTCCGACACGCGTGGAGTAGGCCTTGACCACTCCCAGAACGTCAGTGACGGAGGTCGGCGGAATGCCGAGCCCGGTGCAGGCGCCTCCGCTGGTCGGGTTTGATGAGGTAACGAAGGGATATGTGCCGTGATCCACATCGAGCAGAGCGCCTTGCGCCCCTTCTGCGAGAATCTTCTTCCCCTTGCGGAGGGCTTCGGAGAGGTAGCGGGCGGTATCGGTGACGTATTCGTCGATCTCTTTGTCGAATTCCTGATACTCATTGATGATCGCGTCGAGGTCAAGCTCTTCTGCATTGTAGACTTTTCTCAGGAGCTCGTTCTTCTCTTCGATGTTGAATTTCAGCTTTTTGCACAGCACGTCGCGGTCGAGGAGATCGACAACCCTGATCCCCGTTCTCATGTATTTGTCGATATACGAGGGTCCGATTCCGCGTCCTGTCGTCCCTATCTTTTGTTCTCCCTGCTCGCGGATGGAATCAAGTTTCTTGTGGTACGGCATGATGAGGTGGGCGTTGTGGCTGATGAAAAGGCGGCCGCGGATATCGATGCCGGCCGATCGCAGCATGGTGATCTCCTCAAGAAGGGCTTTGGGATCGATTACAACGCCGTTACCGATCACGCATTTGACGCGGGGATGGAAGATTCCCGAAGGAATGAGGTGAAGTACGAACTCCCGCTCCGACCCTCCCTTGAGCGGAGGGAGCACAACGGTATGTCCCGCATTGGCGCCGCCCTGGTAACGGGCCACAATGTCGACCTTTTCGCTCAGATGGTCGACGATCTTTCCCTTCCCCTCATCTCCCCATTGAGCACCAACGATGATTTGTACGGGCATGAGACAATGTGCGCCAAAGGCGCATCAGCCTTCGGCTGAAAAGTTAAAAGCATGCCCTGAGCGCAGCGAAGGGTTAAAAGTGTGCGTCAAAGGCGTAGGCAGGGTAGGCAAAAATTGACCGAGAAACAATGGGGGAAGTACAAAGGTCATATACGAAAGTACGAAGGTCGAAGTACGAAGGGCGAAGTACGAAGTACAAAGTACAAAGGACGAAGTACAAAGCACAAAGGACGAAGTGTGGCTATGTTTCCACTTCGTACTTTGAACTTCGAACCTCGAACTTCGAACTTACCATTTCTCGCTTCCCACCTTTTGCCTTTCCTCCCTTTATCGTTTATATTGCGCAATGAATTTCTGATCATTCCTTCGGAGTAACGTGGACAAGTTCACCATCGTCGGGGACAGGCCGCTGGAAGGTGTTGTGCAAGTCAGCGGGGCAAAAAATGCTTCTCTGGCTCTCATGCCGGCAACGATCCTTGCCCCCGGTTCCTACACTCTCTCCAATACTCCGCGCCTGCGCGACGTGACGACCATGAGCAACCTTCTGATTTCGATGGGGTTCTCGATTTCTCACGAGAATCACACGATGAAGGTCGACTCTGCTCATATGACGAAGTTCGAGGCGCCGTATGACCATGTGAAGAAAATGCGAGCCTCGGTCTACGTCCTCGGTCCCATGCTTTCCCGCTACGGTCAGGCAAGGGTCTCGCTTCCCGGCGGATGTGCATGGGGTCCAAGGCCCGTGAACCTCCACATCGAGGGGATGCGAAAGCTCGGGGCGGAAATCGAGGTCGAAGGGGGATATATCATTGCCAGGGCAAAGCGGCTCAGAGGGGCGAGGATCCTGTTTGACATCTCGAGCGTGGGTGCAACGGGAAATGTCATGATGGCGGCGGTGCTGGCGAAGGGATCCACGATCATCGAGAACGCGGCAATGGAACCCGAGATCACCTCCCTGGCTGAGTTTCTGGTGAAGATGGGGGCGAAGATCAGCGGCGTCGGGACGAGCATCATCGAAATAGAAGGCGTCGACGGGCTGCGTTCGACGGATTTCGTGACGATTCCCGACAGAATTGAAGCAGGCACTTTTCTTGTCGCAGCAGCGATGGCAGGCAAGAAAGGCGGAACGGTGAGGGTCGAACGCTGTAATCCACGCCACCTTGGCGCAATCACTTCGAAACTCGAAGATGCCGGAGCGCGGGTGACATTGGGGGAGGATTTCGTCGAGCTTGAGCCGCCGCGGGAAATCAGGCCGGTCAACGTTACGACCGGTATCTATTCGGGATTCCCCACCGACATGCAGGCTCAGTGGATCGCCCTCATGAGCCTCGCGAACGGGCCAAGCAAGATCACCGAGACGATTTATTCCGATCGCTTCACCCATGTGCCGGAACTCATTCGCCTCGGCGCCAACATTACGGTGAAGGAGAATATTGCGACCGTGATCGGGTCCAGCCATCTGGTGGGAGCGAAGGTCATGTCGACAGACCTCCGCGCCAGCGCATCGCTCATCCTCGCAGGGCTCGCGGCAAAGGGGACCACCGAAGTATTGCGTGTTTACCACATTGACCGGGGCTACGAACACATCGAGAAGAAACTGCAGGGGTTGGGGGCGGCTATAACGAGAGTGAGCGGGGAAGAGTTTTGAGTCCGCTTTTCTTGCTGAAAAAGTGATATTACACAGAGAACACGGAGAAGTCACAGAGAGCACTGAGAAATCAATTCTCTGTGATCTTCGTGCTCCTTTGTGCTCTCTGTGTAATGTTTTTACGGAAAATCTTTGAAAACCCTCTTTTCAAGTCGTCAGTACCGAATTTTTCTCTCCCTTCTCGCCGTTTTTTCACTTGTCTGCACCCAAATTCCCCTTTTCAATTATCTCGGCTTCGAATTTTCCGCATTGCTCGCGCTTGTCGCAAGTCTTCTGGCCGGGATTTTCGTCATAGGCGAATGGGGGCGAACCGACGGTTTGATTGCTCCTCTGCATTTCTTTGTTCCGGTTGGTGCGGGAATACTTCTTCTGCTGGTTCCTCCGCTCATGATCATGCTGCTCAATGCGTTGCTCGTCAAGAACTGTTCTCTCATCCAGGGCTTCATCCTTTTTCTTCTCCTTCCCGTACCGGCGGTTCTCTTTTCCGGAAGCATCGCGCTTCTTCTTTCGGTTCTTTTCAAACGGTTTCGCAAGACATGGTTCATCATCGCGGGAGTGCTCATCCTCGCGCAAATCGCGATCATGACTCTTGGAACACCGCAGATCTTTGCATTCAATCCTCTTATCGGCTTCTTCCCGGGGGTCACATACGATGAGTCTCTCGATGTCCTGGGCCGCCTTGCAGAATACCGATTGACCACGCTTGTGGCAGCCGCCCTTGCCCTGCTCGTTGGCGGTGCAGTCTTTCGATGGAGGTCGAAACCCGAATCGCGATTCTCCCTGAAAAAATCGGAACAGTGGGTTGGCACGATCGGCCTCTTGTGCCTTGCAGCTGCCTGGTTCTTTAACAATGAACTCGGTTTCTCCTCGTCGGAAT
>DATDRF010000123.1:0-4292 GCA_035291905.1 Bacteroidota bacterium | reverse complement strand
AACATTGCCTTGAGAATTGCGTAAAGGTACCTTCGTGGCAAGGATCCAGCTCTTTTCTCCGTTATTGAG
The DNA here is from genome assembly GCA_035291905.1 of Bacteroidota bacterium. Classification (GTDB taxonomy): domain Bacteria; phylum Bacteroidota; class Ignavibacteria; order UBA10030; family UBA10030; genus JACPLA01. The sequence goes on along the minus strand of DATDRF010000123.1, from coordinate 4,223 downwards.
AATCACGCATTCTTCTTTTTCGTGCTGGGGTTTGCCCGATTGGACTACACGCTGGTCATCATCATATTGCAGCGTTGCCTGTTCGCGAGGACGATAGTCAAAGTCCGTTTTCCCTGTCAGTTCTTCCAATGACTTGGCGCCAAGCGCGTGCATATGAGCTACATTGTTGAGGAGAAATCTGCTCTCAGCGTCTTTTGCATAGATCCTATCTGGAAGGTTGTCGATCAGTGTCCGCAGCATGTTTCGTTCGGATGCGAGTGCTTCCAGAGCCAGTTTGCGCTCTGTGATGTCCACTACCATAGAGCGGCTTTCCGTAATATTCCCCCGGCTGTCTCGAATTGCGTTTACTGTCAGACTGATCCATAGGGAAGCGCCGTCCGCCTTCTGCATCTGTAATTCTTCATCGCGCACAGCCTCGTTAGCCAGGAACCGTTGTAGTACCTTTGTGGATTTCTCTTTCCCATTCGGCGTGTCTGCATACAATTCGCTAATTGGCAGCCCCACCAGCTTCTCGATGTCGTATCCGAGCATTTCTCCTGCCTGGCGGTTGCAATTGCGGATGCGGCCGTCCACGCCGACAGAAAAGTATGCGTTGGGGGCGTTCTCGTACAAATCGCGAAATCGCTTCTCGCTGACATGCAAAGCCTCTTCCGTCTGCTTCCGCTCGGCGATTTCGGATGTCAGTGATGCCGTCCTTTCCTGCACGAGTTGTTCGAGATGCTCCCGCATTCTCACACGCTCAAGAGCAATCCCGATCTGGTTGCCAATGCCGTTGAAAGTTTGGAGATCGTCATCGCTAAATGCGAGTTGACCGGAAACAACCAGGTTCATAATGCCGATGGCTCGATCATTCATGAGCAACGGAATGCACACGTGTGAATGCTGTCCAATCACATCGCCATTCATCTTCACTAAACGGTCGCAGTCAGGAACAATCGTTGTTCTTCGCAATTCACCATCCAGAAGATTCCGGCGGCATTGGCACATGCCGTCCAGCAGTCCGGCTTTTTGCGAGTCCAGCGAGACACCGTGGGCAGCAGCGACTCGGAAGCCGGCCTCTCCATCAGCCAGCGCCAGCCAGCCAGCACTAAATCCGGGGAGCTCCAAAGCGCGGGCCAGCACCTGTTCCACCAAGTCCCGTTCCGTGGTTGACTGGTTCAGGCTTTTGGCAATTTGATAGAGACCGCGCAGAGTAATGTTGGCGCGATCAATCTCTTTTTCTCTCTCAGCGAGTTCCTCATTCAGTCGCACAGCCTGGTCGTACGTCGATATGAGCAAATCCAGAATCTGTTGACGATCCGCCGTGATGAAGTGTTTCTGTCCGCCGAGATAAAGCTCCACTCCCATCTGGAGTTTGTCGCTCTTTCGTAGCTTTCGATTGACTAGGATATATTCGACGCGCGAAAGGAGGTACTGCTCATTGAACGGTTTCTTAATGAAGTTGTCAGCGCCACATTGGAGTCCTTTGATGATATCCTCCGGGCTCGCTAATGATGTCAAAAGGATAACGGGGATGTCTCTCAGACTCGAATCGGATTTCATTTCTCCACAAAGGGTGTAGCCGTCCATTTCGGGCATTACGATATCGCTGATGACAAGGGCTGGCTGGTGTTTGCGCAACTGTTGTAGCGCCTGCTTCCCATTGGTGGCTGACTTGACAGTGAAGCCGTGAGCTTCAAGCAGATGTCGGATCTGTTCCCGCTGAGTCAGACTATCCTCGACAATGAGAATTTCACTGTTCTTGGTGTTCGCTTCTGTACTATTCATTGTTCAACTCCCCGACAAAAGATTGACGTTCTCTAGCATTTCTTCATGAGGGATGCAAGTGTGAGAGCAATGCTCTTTGGCGGTAACACATATGTGGCAGCATCGATTTTCACTGCTTCTCCAGGCATCCCAAATACGACCGAACTCTGTTCGTCTTGCGCAATTGTCACGGCCCCCAGTTCCTTGAGTATTTTGAGTTCCTCCGCTCCATCGTCACCCATCCCTGTCAGCAATACACCGATGGAGTTCCTGCCGAACGACCTCGCAACGGAGCGAAAGAGGTACGCGACCGAGGGACGCAGGCCATTTTCCTTATCGTCTTTGCTGAGTTGTATTTGGCCGCTGTTTTGCACACCCATGTGATAACCATCGGGAGCGGCATATGCGTAACCCGGTTGGATTTCTTCCCCGTGGGCCGCGATATGGGTTGGGATTCCCGTCGATTGTGTAAGCCATTCGACAAAACCCTGCAAGAAGCCGGTCGCCATATGTTGAACAATGAGGATTGGAACCGGAAAGTTTTTTGGCAGAAGCGACAAAACGGTTTCGAGAACGACAGGCCCCCCGGTTGATGCCCCTATCGCGACGATCCGAACATCCGGAAGTTCTTTCTTCGTTTTCAATTTGGGCATCAATGGGACCGGTGCTTCCTTGATCGGCCGGGGCCATCGTCTTACAACCTTAACCTCAGCCATCACTTTCACCGTCTGAATCAGTTCCTTTGCCGTTGGGACATACTCCGGATGACCCGGACTGGTCGGACGATGAACGACTGCGAGCGCACCAGCTTCCAACGCTTGAAATGGAGCAGAGACTTCCTCCTGACTCGAGCTTCCACTTACGATGATGATCGGGGTAGGAACTGTTTCCATGATACGACGGGTTGCATCAAAGCCGTTCATTTGGGGCATGTGGATATCCATCGTGATCACATCGGGCCTCTTTTCCCTGGCCGCCTCAACAGCTTCAAGACCGTTGCTTGCAGTGCCGACAACCCGGATGTCGGGATCCGAACTGAGAACGTGGATCAGGAATTCGCGAATGACTGCCGAATCTTCAACGATAAGGACATTAATCATGATGATCCTTCTTCTAACCTGTGGATCTCAGACGAGTTTTTGAAGAACTTCCAACAAATTGCTTTGATCGAAGCTGCTTTTCACGAGATACGCGTTGGCGCCGACATCGATCCCCCGTTCACGGTCCTCCCTCGATTCGAGAGCGGTCAACAGCACCACCGGCAGCTCTGCAAACTTTTTCTCCCCCCGGATCCTGGTGGTCAAATCAAAACCGTTCATCCTCGGCATATCGACATCGGACAAAATAACATCGAATTCGTTCGTCCGCAGTTGGGTGAAACCGTCGACTCCGTCGACGGCCGTCGCCACGACGTACCCGGCCATCTCCAAAATGTTCTTCAACAGTGTTCGCGCCGTGATAGAGTCTTCCACAACGAGAACGGATTTCTTTTTCACTTCACCTTTCTTCCCGCCAGCAGGCTCCGGTTCTATCGCAGCGTGGGTCGCGCGAACCGCAGACTTTATCAGCTCAAACGGGTTGAGGATCGGCACGACTGTTCCGTTCCCAAGGACTGTTGCACCGGAAATATTCTCTACGCGGCAGAGCTGGGGGCCGAGACTTTTGGCCAATACTTCCTGCTCGCGGAGTACCTCATTGACCAGGAACGCAATCCGCGTACTTCCGGAAACAAGGACAACAGCGGGCAGTTTCTTTTCCGGTTCGTGGGGAAGTTCTTGTCTTGGAAGCTGCAGGACATCCTCCAATCGCACAAGGGAAATCGCCTGTCCCTGCAGCTCGATCGTCTCCCTGTTCTCAACGGTTCTAATCTGGCTCGATGTGACAGCCAAGGCTCGCTCAATATTCAGACTCGGGATTACGAACAATCGGTCTCTCAATCGAACAAGCAATCCCCGGAACCTGGCGAATGTCAGGGGAAGAGAAATGCGGAATGTCGTTCCTTCGCCAGCGTGCGTCTCGAACGAAACGACGCCCCCCAGGCGTTCCACTTTTTCGCGCACGATGGTGAGGCCCAGGCCCCTGCCGGAAACATCCGTAACAAACGGACTCGTGGTAATTCCGGAAGCAAAGATGAGCGGCAAGACCTCCTCATCGCTCGGCTGGTGCGCCTCATCGTATGTGATGAGGCCAGCTTTCTTAACTGCCGCACGGACTCTTGCCGCGTTGATTCCAGGGCCGTCATCAGCGACGATGATTTCGACTTTATCGCCCTCCTGATGCGAGACAGCCATGGTGATTGATGCACGCGGAGGTTTTCCCTTTCGCTCCCGCTCGTTTGGTTTTTCCACACCATGATCGACACAGTTTCTCACCAAGTGCACGAGGGGATCCTTCATTTCCTCCAGGATTCGCCTGTCCGTCTCGATCTCGGCCCCGCGCAGTGTCAATTCTATTTCTTTCCCCTGTTCACGCGAAAG
>DATDRF010000122.1:0-4831 GCA_035291905.1 Bacteroidota bacterium | reverse complement strand
TCGTGTCCCCTGCGGGATGAATCGGCGTCGCGGAATTTACCACTCCCGGACGCCGCTTGTCAAGGTGGAAACCACCCTGGGTGGAAATCACCCTGTCGATAGGTGGAGTCAGAATAATGCATTGACAAACAGACGGAAGTTGTGAAAAGAGGGGGGTGTATTCCAGAGGTCCATGTGACGAATCTAAATGAGATCGACCTTAAACAAACCGCCATCCTCTTTTTTGATATTCAGAACGGCTATTACCATGAAGCCAGCGAGACGGCGAAGGCGCGTAAGAAGCCGATGGTGGAGAACGCCGTCCGGCTGATGAAGGCTGGCCGAGAAGCCAGGATCCCGATTTTCTTTGCGAAGGGCAATCATCGCGCCGATGGCGCCACATCTGCTGTAATTCTGACGGATACAAAAAATAACCTTCAACCCTGGCCTAACGGTATAGTCACCAAGCACACACCGGTTGCGGTGGCGGGGAAGAGCGGTTCAGAAATCATTCCCGAACTTGATCCCCAGCCCGGCGATTACTTTATCCCTAAATATAGGTGGAGCGCTTTCTATCAGACCTATCTGGATCTAGCGCTTCGTACGGCGAAGATTGACACTGTTATCATATCAGGCGGTTCTACTGACGTCGGAGTAGCCGCTACAGTTTTTGCGGGAAGAGACCTGGACTATAATATGGTAGTCGTGCGTGATGCCTGCGCCACAGGTAATAATCAGCGAGCTCATGATGTTATCATGGATCTCATGTTCCCGCGCATGTCTCGCGTGCGCACCATGCATGAAGTTTTGCAGATGATCAAAGAAGCCCAAGATAGTAAGCTTCGGAGCGACAAGCAATGAATTTCCTGCCTTTCATTGAGCATCGAGTCCCATGACGGTGTTGGCAGCATGCACGCTGATGCCCAAAAAGCTGCGGCTGCTACAGAAGGACGGCTCCCCGTGACTTACACTATCATTTTGAAGCAGAAGTCTTTCAACGTCACCCAAAAATATAGTCTCCTGCTCTTCCTTGTCGCCGTTTTTTGTGGCGCTGTAATGTTGCCTGAATCCAGGGCCGATATTGAAACTCTGCTGGCGGAGATCAACGGGAAGTCGGCAGAAGAGCGTCTCAGGGTGCTCGTTGAGGGGGCCAAGAAAGAGGGCGTTCTGTACTACTACGGTGCCACCAACTTGATGTTCAGACAGGAGTCACTCAGGAAAATTTCAACTAAAAACTTGACAACCTCTTTGCCGAGTTGTAGCCTCATCTACAACTCGGCAAAAGTCAAACCTGCGAAGGTCCCGAAATCATATGAAGAACTCCTGAATCCAAGGTGGAAGGGCCGGTTGGTGATGGACCGGGAAGAATACGATTAGCTCGCCGGCCTCATCGATGTGATGGGTGAAAGTAAGGCTGTTTCCTTGTTTAAGAGACTTGTGGATGAACAAAAACTTAACTTTAAGAGGAACCACAGTCTCATCACACAGCTCGTAGCCGCGGGAGAGCACGATTTGTTTATAGACGGCTATGCGCACAATGCTGGTCACTTCAAAAGCATGAAGGCTCCTATCGATTTTGTTTTTACCAACCCGACCATCGTGAGGCCTCCAAGCATGATGGCGATCACCTCAGGGCACCTCTAAAAACTCAAAAAATGACATTGGAATCAAGAAAGGTGATGAGTGCGAGGATGGGGTGTGGTAAAAGGGGCCATGAAAACCATACCCAAACAAAATCCCGGATTGTTCGACTACGAAAACCGAATGAAAAAGCTTGAGGAGGGTCCCGATCCATTGGCAAGGCTTTCCGTCCGGATCGCCTGGGAGATGTTTCGATAGGATCTGGAGCGTGCTTTCGAGAAGGAGGCCAAAGGGCCCGGCGGCCGTCCCCGCCATGATGTTGTGCTCATGTTCAAGATTTTGGTTTTGCAGAGGTACTACAACCTGTCGGACGAGCAGGCGGAGTACCAGATCAACGACCGGCTGTCGTTCCAGAAGTTTCTGGGGATCACGCTTTCGGATGCGGTTCCGGATGAGAAGACGATCTGGTTGTTTCGGGAGATCTTGAGTAAGACCGGGAGGGTGAAGAAGCTCTTCCGTCGGTTTGAGCGCCACCTGAGTGAAGCGGGGCTCATGGGTCAGGAGGGGAAGATCGTCGACGCAAGTTTTGTGGATGTTCCCCGGCAGAGGAACAGTCGGGAGGAGAACGAGGAGATTAAGGCGGGGAAGGTGCCAGAGTCCTTGCGAGAAAACGAGAACCAGTTGAGGCAAAAAGATGTGGAGGCCCGATGGGCGAAGAAAGGCGAGGAGGTCCACTACGGATACAAGAACCACGTGAAGGCGGACAAGACGACCAAACTGATAGAAGATTATGCAGTGACGGACGCCTCCGTTCACGACAGCCAGGCGGTTGAAGATCTGGTGGAGGAAGATGACGGGACCTTGCATGCAGACAGCGCCTACAGCGGGGAGAAGATCGAGACGATGCTCAACGACCTTGGTGTTGAGGGTGAGATTTGTGAGAAGGGCTATCGGAATCATCCTTTGACCAAGGACCAGAAGAGGAGGAATCGGAAGAAGAGCCGGATACGGGCGAGGGTGGAGCATATCTTCGGGTTCATGACGAATACGATGAGGGATGGGTTGAAGATGAGGTGGATCGGGATGAAGCGAATCACGGCGGGGGTTGGATTGCTCAATCTGGTGTACAACATGGCCCGGTACGAACAGATCCTGAGATTGAACCTGGCCTAGCGCGTCCGGAGGCAAGGTAAGAGTCCTGGAAGAAGGAAAAATGAAACACAAGGGGTCGAAACAAATTGGAATCGGAGAGCATCAGGACGCCGGAGAACAAACAACGAAGACCGGATTCTTCTCAATTTGCTGAAAATGATGACGGAACTTTCAAAAAGCGGTTATTAGAGGTGCCTCTCAAAGACTCCTCACCCTCATGCTGCGGCTTTGTTGTTGGATTACCAGCTATCAAAAGAAGCCCAAGAATTGATGGCTCACAAGCAGTCTCATTGGACGGCACGTACTGACGTTAAATGGAATATCGAGCCTGGGACTGAACTGCACATAATTTCTCCGCTCGAATGGGGTGTTAAATATAACCAGCTGAGGGAGCTGTTCAGGAAGATCGCCGGGCCGTAGAGAGCCGACTGGATTTGGCCTGGAAACTAAATGCCGCTGATGCCCGCCCCACTAGATTTCCGTAAAGGGCAGGTGTTCCTCGGACAAACCGTCGCGCGATGTCTAGCGCCATGCGGCTGTGCCGGCCACAGAGTCATCAGACGGAGAAGGTGGAAGCACAGCCATGAATCCTCACAATTCTAAATACATCGTCGGCGTCGATATCGGCGGAACTTTTACAGACTGTGTCGTTCTCAGCGAGAGCGGCAAGATCGCCATCGGCAAGGCGCTTTCGACGCCGGATGATTTCGCCCAAGGAGCCGTCAATGCGGTCGCAGATGCGGCCAGGAGCTTCGGATTGTCAAGTGAGGATGAAGTTCTTCGCTCCACCAGGCTGTTCTTCCACGCCTGCACCATCGGTGAGAACACGCTTATCACCCGCGGTGGCGCAAGGACCGGCTTAATTACGACCACGGGTTTCGCTGATACCGTGCTCATGATGCGCGGCCGCATTACCGACGGGCTTACCGATGAGGAAGCCACGCACCTATCCGCGGTGAGTAAGCCGGAGCCCTTTGTTCCTCGCCGCCTAATTGAAGAGGTCTGTGAGCGCATCGATTACAAGGGCGAAGTCATCATGCCACTTGATTCCGCCGATGCGGAAGCGGCAGTAAAGACATTGATCGCTAAAGGTGTGGAATCTGTCGCTGTCTGCTTGCTTTGGTCGGTGTCCAATGACGCTCATGAAAGAATCATCGCCGATGTACTGAAGAGAAGTTATCCAAGACTCTTTTTCACGCTCTCCAATGAAGTAGCGCCGTTCGTCGGTGAATACGAGCGGACCGCCACCACGGTTTTCAACGCCTACATCGGCCCGAGGATCTCCGCGTACTTGACGAATCTCGGTCGAGTTCTAAAGAGCAAGGGCCTGCAACGCGATCCTCTTATCATGCAGGCCTACGGTGGCGTGCTCGGGACTGAGGCCACCTGCAAGAACGCCGTCGGAACTATCGAATCAGGGCCGTGCTCCGGTGTCGTCGGCACGCAATTCGTCGCAAGACTCATCGGTGAACCGAATGTTATCGCCACCGATATGGGCGGCACGACGTTCAAGGTCAGCGTCATTCGCGACGGAGTGATCGGAAGAGATTACAAGCCGGTCCTTTTGCAGCATCGCATTCTTTCAACCAAGATCTGGATCGAGTCCATCGGCGCTGGCGGCGGCAGCATAGCATGGGTCGACAGTGAGACGGGACTGCTGAAAGTCGGACCGCAAGGCGCCGGCGCGAAACCGGGGCCTGTATGCTATGGACTCGGCGGGAGCGAGCCGACGGTCTCGGACGCCAATCTCATCCTGGGCTATCTCAACGAAAATTATTTCCTCGGCGGAAAGATGCGACTCAATAGAGCAGGAGCGTTAAACGCGATCCGGAACAAGATTGCCCGACCTCTGGGTATGTCGGAGCTAGAAGCCGCGAGCGGCATTCATCGGATCGCCACCGCGCATATGAGCGATCTCATCCGCAAAGCCACCGTAGAGAAAGGCCACGATCCGCGCAACTTCACGCTTTTCGCCTATGGCGGCGCCGCGCCGGTCCATGCCAGCCGCTACTCCACCCAGCTTGGGGTCAAGAAAGTCATCATTCCCCTCACGGCATCCGTGCACGGAGCCATGGGCCTGATCAGCTCGGACGTCGTCTATGAATACGGTAAATCTGAT
>DATDRF010000121.1:0-9880 GCA_035291905.1 Bacteroidota bacterium | reverse complement strand
CTGCAATATGATGATGACCAGCGTGTAGTCCAATCGGGCAAACCCCAGCACGAAAAAGAAGAATGCGTGATTCTCAATAACGGAGAAAAGAGCTGGATCCTTGCCACGAAGGTACCTTTACGCAATTCTCAAGGCAATGTTATTGGAATCGTCGGCATCAGCCACGACATTACAGCGCACAAGAAGGCTGAAGACTCGCTGCGGGATTCAGAAGAAAAGTACAGGAGATTCTTTGAAGAAGATCTGGCGGGCGACTACGTCTCGACAGAGGAAGGGAAACTGATCGCATGTAATCCTGCGTTCGCAAAGATCTTTGGGTATGATTCCGTTGACGATGCGTTGATGGGTAACGTTCTCAAACACTACAAAGAACCGATGCAGCGCGAGAAATTCTTGCATCTCCTCAAGGAACACAAGAAGTTGGAATATTATGAGGAAGAGATGCTCCGGGTGGACGGGAAACAGCTTCATGTGATCGAGAATGCAATGGGGAAATTCGACAAACAGGGTGAACTCATAGAAATCAGGGGATACGTTTTCGACAACACAGAACACCGCAAGCTTGAGCAACAGATGATACGGGCACAGAAGATGGAGAGCATCGGCGTCCTCGCCGGGGGAATCGCGCATGATCTGAACAATGTCCTTGGTCCGATCATGATGGGAATCGATATTGTGCGCAAGAATGTTCAGGATCAAAAGAGCTTGAGAATGCTCGACACGATGGCCGTCAGTACACAGCGGGGAGCGGATATCCTGAAACAGGTCTTAACCTTTGCCCGCGGGGCCGAAGGTGAGCAGAAACTTTTGCAGCCAAAACGTCTTATGGAAGAAGTAGTAGCCCTGATGAAAGAGACGTTTCCACGGTCCATCGAGATCAGAAGTGAGGTGGGGAAAGATATTCCTACGGTTGTGGCTGATCCGACCCAGATCCACCAGGTGCTCTTGAATCTCTGTGTGAACGCGAGAGATGCAATACCAGAGCATGGTGAGTTGAAGATCGGAATAGAGAAAATGGACATCGATGAGAACTTCGCTCGAGTTCATCTTGGAGCAAAACCAGGCCTGTACGTCGTCTTTTCTGTAACGGATACGGGGACGGGGATTCCTCAGGAGGTCAAAGATCGCATCTTCGAGCCGTTCTATACAACAAAAGCGGTGGGAAAAGGGACAGGTCTGGGTCTTTCCACGGTAAGCTCGATTGTGAAAAGCCATGGGGGATTTATGACGGTCTACAGCGAGGTCGGAAGAGGGACGACGTTCAGGGTATATATTCCGGCCGCGAAGGAAGGAGAATTAAAAAGGCAGCAAGAATCCAAGGAAGAAATTCCCGGGGGTAAGGGTGAGCTCATCTTGGTTGTGGATGATGAAGATTCCATTCGTGAAATCACGAAAGCATTGCTTGAAAACCATGGGTATCAGGTTGCGACAGCGAACGACGGGGCCGAGGCCCTCGCCGTCTACGCAAAGCAGCAATCCCAGATCAAACTCGTGATCATGGATATGATGATGCCGATCCTGGGCGGTCCGCAAACGATTCAAGCTCTCCGAAGGATTGATCCGAATATCAAGATCATTGCCGTCAGCGGACTGACATCGGATGGAAAGACCACAGCGGTTTCAAATGGAGATGTTGCAGCTTTCCTGCAAAAACCGTATTCGTCCGATATGCTCTTGCAGACGATCGCTGTGGCGCTGGCATAAGGAATGGTGGAAATCGGGACTAACCAGTGTCCCTTCTGAAGGGAGGTTCGATGAAAAAGATACTCGTCGTAGATGACGAAAAGGGTCTCCGCGAAACTGTCGTTGTGGCATTACAGGATCGGGGATTTGAGACGATCGAGGCAGATAATGGAGCCGCCGCTCTCGATCTTGCCAGGGCGCATCGGCCCGATCTGATTATCACCGATGTCATGATGGACAATGGGAACGGCTTTCTGCTGCGGGAGTTGCTCCTGGAAGACCCCAAGACAGCCTCCATTCCAATGATTCTCATGAGCGGGGCGGCTCAAAAGGCGGGAGCTTGGGAATCCGACACCGATATCGAGTACCTCGCGAAACCGTTCAGTAACGCGCAAATTCTTTCGGCCGTCGAAAGAAAACTGAAACACTGAATCAATTGCACGCATATGCATCCCAAGACCAAGATTCTCATTGTCGAGGATGAGGAAGGAATGCGAGTATTGATATCCGTTCTCCTCCAAAGTTCCGGATATGAGGTCGACGAGGCATCAGACGGTGAAGAAGGTTTACAGATGGCTCAGAAGCTCCCTGATCTGATTATCAGCGACATTGAGATGCCCCGGATGACCGGATAGCAAGCAGGAGATCGGAACAACGGTTACCATCAATCTTCCCAGTCCACCCGTCGAAAACTAATCCCTCATCAGAACCAAAAAAAACGGCGCCTGCACGGCGCCGCAAGATAACGCGTAAGAATTTCCTCCTGTTAATCGTCGATTCCTTCCAGATCAAGCAGGAACGCATACTTGAACGCCGTGTCTTTGTACTGTTTGTATCGGCCTGAGACGCCCCCGTGACCGGCCTGCATCTCTGTCTTCAATAGTATCGTGTTGTTGTCTGTTTTCATCGTCCGGAGCTTCGCGGTCCATTTCGCCGGCTCAAAGTACTGCACCTGCGAGTCGAAAAGACTTGTTGTGATGAGAATGTTGGGGTATGCTTTCGATTCGACATTATCGTAAGGCGAGTATGAGAGCATGTACTCGTAGTACTTCTTGTCGTTCGGGTTTCCCCATTCGTCATATTCCGACGTCGTAAGCGGAATGCTTTCGTCCAGCATGGTGGTGACCACATCCACCCAGGGGACATCGGCAATGACTCCTTTGAAAAGGTCGTGACGCATGTTGATGACGGCACCGATCAGCAGCCCGCCCGCACTTCCGCCCTGCGCATACAGATGTTCGGGGCTGGTATAGCTCAGTTTTATCATGTATTCTGCGCAATCGATGAAGTCTGTAAACGTGTTCTTCTTGTTCAACAGTTTGCCGTCGTCATACCACGCCCTTCCCAATTCCTGTCCCCCGCGGATGTGGGCAATGGCATAAATGAACCCGCGATTCAACAGGCTCAGCCGGGCTGAGCTGAAAGTCGCATCTCTGCTGGCGCCATACGAGCCGTACCCATATAATAGAAGCGGGTTCTTTCCGTCGTTCGTCGTCCCCTTCTTGTACACAATCGAAACCGGCACCATTTTGCCGTCACGGGCCGGTGCTGAAACCCGCTCCGTTACGTAATCTTCACGGTTGAAGCCGCCGAGGACCTCTTCCTGCTTCAGAAGTGTCTTCTCCTTTGTCATCATATTATAGTCATAGACGGAATTCGGGGTGGTGAGGGATGTATAGCCGTATCTCAGCAACGGAGTATCGAATTGGTAGTTGGTGCTCACATAGGCAAGATACGCAGGTTCGCCGAAATCCAGATAATGTTCCCCTGCACCGGACCAGGGACGGATTCTCATTTGAATCAGTCCTTCTTTTCTCTCGACAACGACGAGGTTATCCTTGAAGATTTCGAATCCTTGCAGAAAGACATCATCGCGATTGGGAATAACTTCCACCCAATTCCTTTTTGTCGTCCGGGTCACGGGTGTCTTCATCAACCTGAAATTCTTCGCGTTCAGGTTCGTTCGAATATAGAAGTTGTCCTCATAGTGGTCCACATCGTACTCGTGGTTCCGTTCCCGCGGTTGCAGCACCGTGAAGCTGCCCGTCGGCGTATCGGCATCGATATAGCGAAACTCGTTGCTGAGGCTCTGATTCGAAGCGATCATGACGTACTTCTTCGACTTTGTCTTGAAAACGTAGCAGCTGAACGTCACATCCTTCTCTTCGTACACGAGCTTATCAGCGGAGGGATGGGTTCCCAGCTCGTGACGATAGATCTGATAGGATCGAAGCGTCACCGGGTCCTGTTTCGCATAGAAGACCGTTTTGTTGTCGTTTGCCCATGCAACGTTACCGGTGACGTTGGGAATCTCATCGGGGAGAAGTTCTCCGGTCGAGAGATTCTTAAACCGAAGGCTGTAGAATCGCCGGCCCAGGGTATCCTGTGCAAACGAGACGATATCCTGTCCGGAGCTGATATCAACTCCGCCGACGGAAGAGAACTTGTGTCCCTCCGCCAGGGCGTTCGCATCGATCATGATTTCTTCAGCGGCGTCAAGCGATCCCTTCTTGCGGCAATAGATGGGATACTCCTTCCCCTCCACGACGCGCGTATAATAGTAGTAATCGTCCCGCTTATACGGTACCGACAGATCAGTCTGCTTGATTCGTCCTTTGATCTCTTCGAACAACTCTTCCTGAAACCCTTCCGTGTGGCTCATCATGGTATCCGTGTAGGCATTCTCCGCCTCCAGATACGCAATCACTTCGGGATTCTCACGCTCCTTGAGCCAGAAATAGTTGTCTTCGCGGACATCGCCGTGTTTTTCCAGTTTCACCGGCTTGACCGCGGCATTGGGCGGCGTTGCCGTCTGTCGCTGGGGTTTACATCCTGTCATGGCAAGGAGAACAAGCACGATAATGGAAATGATAAGTGTGGGTCGCATGGGATTCTCCTGGGGGAAGGGGGATACCTCCGAAAGTACAGACTCTCGGAAAGTGACATGAGTGACACGTAAAGCGCGGATGCAATAGATTCGGAAACGCCCGTCAGCTGAGCTTCTGCAGGATCGACTGAAGAAATTCTTTTACTTCCGTCATCTCGGCGCGGATCTCCTCGTCCTGGATTTTCTTCCTTTGGGGGACGTTCAACAGCTCGAGCTGTTCACCGGCTTCCGATTCGGGGACATATTCTTCCAGGACTTTCTTCGCCCCCTCGATGGTGTACTTCTCGTCTCTCAAAAGCCCCTTGATATGAAGAATCAGCTTGATGTCCTTGTTGGTGTAGATACGATTGCCTGCGCGGTTTTTCTGCGGCTTGAGCTCGGGGAATTCCGATTCCCAGTAGCGGAGGACGTACTGTTCGAGGCCCGTGATCTTGCTGACTTCGCTGATGGAGTAGTAGAGTTTTTTAATTCCGATGTGCTTCATAACTGAATCCAAGTTAGGGAAATCTGTTCTGAGTTGCAACGTGCCGTAAAGCGGGGATATTATTACATCTTGGCGCCCTTTGCGCCTCCTTTGCGTCCCCTGCGGTTAAAATCTTAACCGCAAAGCTCGCCAAGAAGGCGCAAAGCACGCAAAGAGAAACGACGTGACGTACTTCAGTTCCTTTGACTTTTCAGCACGTTTTCATATACTCAGAAATGAAATTCTTGGCGGCCGGAATCCTTTTTCTCCTCTTGCCCCCTCTTCCGCTTCTTTCGCAGGCCCCGGATACTGTTCATTTTCAATGGCCCAATCCCCCGTTTAATTCCAGTCACTACCTCAACGCAACCTTCTGTGAGTATCGGAACACTTTGAGTGCAAACCATTTTCACAGCGGCGTCGATATTGGTGGTGCGGACGGCAGCGCGATCTATTCCTGCATCGACGGAATTGTTCATTCGTACAGCACCACGGATGGCGAGAACAACTTCGTCAGGGTGAGGTCGTTGACCGGCGGTCAATGGAAGCATATCAGTTACGTTCACATCAACCCGTCGCCCGGCCTTTCCTCGGGGGATTCGGTCATCGCCGGCGAAACAGTCCTCGGGACGATCATTTCCGGACAAGGGCACGTACATCTCACGGAACGAACATTGGTTTCCGATCCCAATGTTTCAGGAGTGGAAATCAATGCTGTGCGAAACGGCGGAGGGCTTGATCCGTTTGTCGACACGTATCCGCCTGTGATCGACGAGTCTCAGATCCTTTTCCGCCAGACCACAACCAATGCGTTCCTTCCTTCCAACTCATTGTTTGGGAATATCGAGTTCATTGTGAAGGTGAATGAGCACAATGGGACCGGTCCCTCGCAAGTCAATAATGGTACGTACCAGCTCGGGTACAGGATCCTCACGGACTCCTTCACGGTCGCTTATGAACCCCCGGACGCCGGTATCCGATTCAGATTCGACAGGAAACCCTTTGACTCGGTGGTGGACAATGTCTTCTTCCCCGCGTATTCAAACACGGGCGCTCATTACTATCGGCTCACGAGCGGGCTGGGGGCAAACGATCTTTATTCGTCCAGAAGCGCGGAGCTGGGATTCGTCGATGTTTCCGCCCTTGCCGAAGGATCGTACTATCTCCAGATCTTCACGACCGATACGAGGCAGAACTCGGATACGGCGCTGTTTCCCATTTTCATCACGGACGATGACCTGGTTCCGCCGGGCTTTCCGACTCTCAGCTCTGCGCTCGTCGACAGTGCGGGGAACCTCACGGTATCGTGGATTGCCAACGGCGAGCCCGACATCAAAGGGTATCGGCTTCAGTTCTTTGACGGAACGACATGGGTAACCGCTGCGTCAGAGTCGACCCTGACGTCCGGTGTTACGTCGGTCTCATTCCTTACGCCTTCGTCGTTTCTCCAGGCACCCGACAGTCTCAACAAGTTCGCGCTGGCTCTCACTGCCGTCGATACCGCAACTCCACCGAACGAATCCGCAAGGAGTGATGTCTACGCTGCCGCATATCCGTGGTTCACGAACGCTTCCGAGCCTTCGGTTGATTATCGCCTGCAGAGGCCGATCCTCTTCGTGGACGGATTCGATCGGTACGGAGGAACGGGAAGCTGGCCTTCGCCGACGCATGAATTTGTGAAATTCCTGGTCGACGCCCTTCCACCGCTCGCTGCTGTTTCCAGTTGCTCGAACGAGGCGGTGATTTCAGGAGGTGTTGAACTCTCTTCCTATGCCTCGGTCTTCTGGCTTCTCGGCGATGAGTCGACTGCAGATAACACCCTTACCTCCGTCGAGCAGACAAAGCTGAAGACTTACCTCGAGGCAGGCGGCAACCTCTTCATATCGGGATCGGAGATCGGATGGGATCTTGGAAGAGTACACAGCCTCAGCGAGCCGGGAGACACTGCATTCTATCATAACTATCTCAAAGCGAAGTTTATCTACGACGGCAGCGCCGCAACGACTGCTGCCCAGGGAATTTCAGGGACCATTTTCGACGGCCTCACCGTAACGATCGGCCAAACCTATCCAGAGGATTATCCGGACGACATCGATCCAATGAACGGTGCCTCCCCTGCGCTAATCTATAACGCCAAACGGGGGGACGGATCCTGGCAGCTGGGAGGGATTTCGTATGCCGGGACGTTCGGGACAGGGACGGAACCGGGAAAGCTCGTCTATATTTCCTTTCCGTTCGAGACCATCGGAAGCGCGACGTACCGAAATGCCTTGATACAGCGAGTCGTGACGTTCTTCGGAATTCCAACGAACATCGTGCGCACGGATGCTCCGCTTCCCGCAACATTTAGCCTTTCTCAGAATTATCCCAATCCATTCAACCCGTCGACGCGTTTGACGCTCAATGTTCCGTTTCGCGGCCCGGTTTCTTTGAGAATATTCGACATGCTGGGAAGAGAGGTCGCAAACGTGTTTGACGGCGAACGCGATGTAGGGACTTACGTTGTGGATTGGAATGCATCGTCGTTTCCTTCGGGAATCTATTTTGCCGTCGCCGATTTCGGGCAGTCCAGACAAACAAGAAAACTCATGCTCTTGAGGTAACATTGCGCGCACTCATTGCCGTCCTGACCTTTTTTTGTGTGTTTCCGGCCCTTCAGGCCCAGAACCTCGTGCGGGGATCATACAGCCTGAAGGTCGAAGAACTCCGCTCCGAATCTGCTCTTCAGCTGACGCTGAGTGATGTTGCCGGGAGGGTTCTCTATCAGGTGAATCGGGAGTTGGCATATGACACGCCCCGTCCGGCGGTGCATTTGTACGCCGACGGCTCTGTTCTGATTGTCGATTCTTTCGCCGGAGTTTATGAGTACTATGGCACAAGCGGACAGATGGTGCGCCGGGTGCCGTTCAACGAAGAGATCCGTGCAAACCATGAGCGTATCACCTTTGTTTCGGGGAATGACTCAACGGCGGCGGTGCTGACATCCGAACCGGGAGTGTCCGAGAGCAGGATTCTGGTTCTTGACCGCGCCGGAACGGTCAGATTCGATCGCCCGTTTGAAGGAACCTTTGCATCGGGGCTGCTTCTTTCGCCGAACGGAGAGTTGATTGCCGGCGGGACATACCGTTGGATCGGGGCCTCACTTGCCTTCAACACAGAGTTCCTGACGATCGCCGGCACTTCGGTGACCGGGCTGGGCCACGAATTCAAGGGCGGTTCGTGGTCGCCGGACGGAACATTGTTCGTTGTGTATGGAAGAGAGAGAGCCTCCCTGATCAATGTCATGAAACGCGAGATCATTTCAACATCGCTGCTTGGTGAGAACAGGATCGTGCACGATGTTTTCTGGGACGGTTCGATCCCGTACGTTGCTTCGTCCCCTGTTCCCAAGATGCGATCGGGGACATGGATGTACGAGGGCCTCGTCGTTTTGAATCTCTCCGACGGGCGAACAGCATACCAATCCGCCGAGGTATCGTTCAAGAGTGCGAAGTTGGAAAGTACCGTTGGGGGTGTTTCCGCAAAGATTGACGGACAATCGATTCGGATCAGATAGCATTTCCCTTCGCTTTCCCTCTGTCATAGAATTCCAATCGTTGAAAATCGCAACAACCGAACTTTTCAGTTGTTGACAGCAAATTGGAATTTCTTTATACTCATCCTACCTCATACGCCGGAGCCTTTCTTACAGGGAATTGCTCCTCGGAAGTACATAAGCGCAGTAAGCCCTGGGTTCTCAAGAACTCTTCATTCAAGGAATCATGTCGCATCCTCCCCATTGGCGGTTTTTTCCCGCTCCATTTACCTTCGCAAGCCTCTCTTCATTCCACTTCAATCCTTTGAATTGTATTCCGCAGTACTCCCATTTATTCGACCATAGTTATCGATAAGATCAAGAACGACTGAAAGAGCACAGGAGACAATCTCAATACAAACATGAAAACGCGGGGTGCGGAACATGCCGCATCAACACCCTCAAGTCCGCTTCCAACGGCTCTTCGCAGTGAACCGTAACACCTAGAAGGAGAAAAACAGTGAAAAGAAGATTGCAGTCGCTTGTCTGTGTCATTGCAGGTATTGTGGCTTTGTTCAACATCGCGTCCGGTCAATCGGTATTCAAAGTAAAAGGCACCACCAGCGACTCTTTGGTTGTCGTCAATGACAACGGAAAGGTTGGAATAGGGACGGCCAACCCATCCGAGAAACTCGAAATAAGCGGGAATCTGAAAGTCACAGGGTCGGTCAAACTCAATACGACGACAAGATATTTGACGATCGGCGCGGGTGCGTTCACGCCGTGGCAATCGCAATTCACTGACTATCACAAGGAGCGGGAAACGCTCTTCGGGCTGACTGGCGAACAAACGATGGTAGTCTTTGCTACGATCAACCTTCCTCATGGCGCTACTGTGACTGACTTCAGTGCAACGGTGACAGACACATCCTCCAGCAGGGATATCGTTGTCATCTTCGAGTCGGACAATATCTATTTTGCGTGCACGTCGAGTGGGACGCCCGGAGTGACAACGTTGACTCCCATCACGGCAACCCCGGGAATCGTCGACAACAGCAACTACACGTATTTCGTCCGTGCGACCTGGGTAACCCCGCTGGAGGGCAACATGGGCCTCAAGCTTCACAAAGTCAAAATTACGTACACTATTGATAGCCTGCCATAAGGAAGGACCTTCGAAAGACTCATGAAACATCATCGTTCAATTGTACGGAGCACCGTCACACTCATTGGGGCTCTCGTTCGTGGGAGGACACAGTGAAAGCAAATCTCCCATCTCTTCGTTCGCTCATCGTCGCCGCGGTGGTATTATTCAACATCGCGTCCGGTCAATCGG
>DATDRF010000120.1:0-7631 GCA_035291905.1 Bacteroidota bacterium | reverse complement strand
AGGAGCGCCAGGCGAATCCAGTGTTCTGCCTCCATGGGGACCCGAAAAACAAAGAGAAGAACGATGCTCAGAACAACCGGCAGCGACAAGGGAATGACCAACCCCAGCCAGGAACCCACGAACTTGGCAATGATGACCTGTGCACGGGGAACAGAGTTCGAAAGCATCAGTTGGAGCGTCCCGCTTTCTCTTTCGCCGTTGATTGCGTCATAGGTAAACAATATTGCCAGCAACGTGAGTACGACCTGAGCGATGAAAGAGAAATCGATGAACCGGAACAGGGCAAAGACCGGGTCGTCATTGTAGGCGCTGTTGACGAGCTTCACCGGCTGCCACGAGCTGATGGACGAGAATCTTCCGATATCGTTGTGCACTCCGGAAACGAAGATGTGCATAGGATCGGGAGCCCGATAGATCCGGTTTCCCAGCATCATCCAGTTTCTTGCTTCTCTCATTTCCTGCCGAACCAGTTCATTCGCCGCGAAGTACTGGTTTGATTCCGCCCGGTATTCCCTTATCCCCACAAAGACGCTCAGCAGCATGAGGATGGATGCGACCGCGAATGTGACGGAGAATTTTGGACTGAGGAGGACCGCCTTCAGCTCTTTCATGATCAGCGTCGTAAGCATTTCTCTCTTATCTCCTTATACGTTAAAGGACAATCAACTAACGGGCATCATAGTGCAGAAACGACCGGAACGCACCGGCAAAAAACAGGAGCGAGCATAGTATGAGAATTCCGAAATCTACCGAGATGGAGCCGAATGAAGCGGAGAGCGGTTCTTTCTCGAAATTGAACACCGGAATTTCGTGGGGATTGATCGGCTCTTTCTTCTCTTCGTCCCCTGTCGAGAATCGGAACACCATTCCGCCGCTGGGATTTTGCCCCGTTTTCCCCCGTATGAATTCGGCGTACGACTCCTGATAGCGCTCCGCTTCGGCCTTGTAGAGGTCTTTGAGATGAATGCCCGTACCGGCAACTGTTGTGCTTACGAGCGAAAAGACCGCTGACGGAGAGATCCGGGCAAGACTGAAGGCGAGTTCTTCCTGTTCCCGCTGCTTGTTAAGCCGCTTTTCATTCAACCTTTCGGAAAACTCTGACATCTTCTTTTCGCGCTCTTCGCCAAGGGAACTCATGAACTTCTGGAACTCCTCCATCATCTTCGGTGGCGGAGTATTCTCCGGGGCCCTGAATTCAGACATTTTCTTCCTTTGCTCCTGCCAGAGCGAGGCGGAAAACCGGGACTTCTCCGATGCAAGCTGGTCAACGCTTGGGACATCAATCGCCCGTCCCGCAAGAAGGACAGCCGTTCGCGGAACAATCATGACCGAAAGAATCCAAAACACAAGGAGGTACAGGAATGAGGTTGAGGATTTTTCGGTCCTTGAAGAGACGAGGAGACCAAGCGAAAGGAATACGGTGAAATAGAAATACCCCGCAAGAACTACCAACCCGAGACGAATCCAATCGTCGCCTTTCATGGGAATCTGCATGACCACCAGAATCAGGATTCCGAGAAGCATCGGGATGAGAAGTGGGACGGCGAGCGCAAGAAACGAGCCGGCCATTTTCCCAAGGATGTAAGAGCTTCGCGGCACAGCATTTGCAAGCGTCAATCGAAGGGTTCCACGTTCCTTTTCCCCGTTCACGGCATCGTACGCAAAGAGGATCGCAAACAGGGAAAGGATGATCTGGAAAATGAAGTCGAGATCAAGGAACCGAAACACCGCGTAGATCGGATCGTCACCGTACCTGCTCTCGATCCCGTTCAGTTCGCCGCTCCCGCGAATTTCCACTGTTCGCCCGATATCGTTCGAAACCCCCATGACCAGCGACGTCATGGGCTGGGGCGGCAGAAAGATCCTGAGGTCGCGTACCATGTTCCAATCGGTCACCCCTTCCAGTTTCCTTAGGTCCTCCCGTTTCGAGGCCTCATATTGCTCCATGGAAATCTGGAAGTTCCTTGCTCCCACATAGAATGACAGGAGCAACAGTACCGAACACGCGCCAAAGGTAATGGCAAATCGTGTCGATCCGATGATTTCGCGAAGTTCTTTTTCAATGATGAGTTTGAGCATTGGTGGTTAGTGGTTGTTGTTAGTGATGTTGATAATGGCTGTTGTTAGTGGTTAGTAGCCCATTCCCCTGCTCCTCTGCACCTCTGCTCCCCGCGAGCCATCAATTCACATGTCCCGCCATATACTTCATGTACACCTGCTCCAGATTCTCCCCTGCCAGTTCTTTGGCCGTCCTCTGCATCACAAGTTTTCCTTTGTTCATGATCCCGATGGTGTTGGCCACCTCCTTGGCCCTGAAGATATCATGTGTCGACATCAGGATCGCCTTCCCTTCGTTCCTGAGCGATTCGAGAAGCCGTTGAAATTCATACGCTGCCTGGGGATCAAGTCCGGAGGTAGGCTCGTCAAGAAGAATTGCAGGCGCATCCTTGAGAATCGCAATTGCAATTCCAGACTTCTGCCGCATTCCCTTGGAGAATCCCTTTAGCCGTTTATGGTGGGCCCCATCCTCCAAACCCACCCGCCGCAAGACGTTTCGATAATCTTCGGTGGAATAGGAATTCCTTCCCCCGAGCCTCGCAAAATAATCGAGGTTCTGCAGGGCGGTGAAATTCGGGTAGAGCATGACATTCTCCGACACGTACGCGACTTTTTGCTTTGCCAGAAGAGGATCTTTGTGCGTCACGACTCCGCCGATACGGGCCTCCCCGCTCGTGGGTTCGATGAAGTTCAGGAAGATATTGATCGTTGTCGTCTTCCCCGCTCCGTTCGCCCCAAGGATTGCAAAGATCTCCCCGGGCTTGACGCTGAAAGAGACTGCGTCCAACGCAAGGACCCCGTCTTCGTATTGCTTCGTCAGATTGACTGCTTCAAACATTGCAGTTGATTCCATAGCAGCATTTCCTCCAGGATATTATTTTTTCGAAAGTCGAATTCCGAATATCACCATACCAGAAACCAGGCCCAGGATGAGAAGAACAAGAAGGATGGTTCCGATCACGCTTGTTTCAGCCTGAATTTCCATGATGGCAGTCTTGTCCTCAGCGTTGACAGGCTGATTGTCAGACAATCCCGTGGTGCGCAGCCGGACCTCGTATCGGCCGACGGAAACATCGGCCGGCGGCGTGATCTTCAAACTGACACGACGTTCTTCATTGATCTCCAGCTTGGGGATAACCTGTGGTTCCACTGTTTTTGTCCAGTTGAGGGGGATATCGAGATCAATCCTGATGTTGTCGAGTCTTCGTGTACCCTCGTTGCGGATATCCACGGTCATGTCGACCACCTCGTCGGGCTTGATGCCGAAATAAAGCTGCGGTGCACGCACCTGCAGCTGACCTTTTCCCCGCGGAATGAGCTCCAGACGCACGAATCCCACATTCAAGGCGGTGATTTCCTTCTCGGTCCAGATCTTCGGCTCCAATTTCCGTATTTCATCCATACGGTCTGTCGGCACGACAAGGACATAAAACGGGATCGCTTTGTCCATCGTCACCTGCTCCGTCGGACGATCCGGAAGCGAGACCTCCAGTCCCGCCTTTCTTGTGTTCACGCTTTCGGTGAATTTGATCTGGCTCAGCCTCGCCGATGTCCCTTCATCCTTGAAAAACCGGTTTATCTGTTGAGGAAGGTTCACCACTTCGAAGCTGAAGGTGTTATTCACCCCGCTGAACAATTCGAGGGTGAGATCAAATGTTGCGGATTTGCCGAGTTCCGCCTCCTGGGAGAATTGTTGGGACTGCACAAGAACGCGGTTGGCCGTATTGTCTTTTTGAAGAAGAATCTTCAGGGTCCGGCTCGATCCGTTCCCGTAGATGATATTCACGGTGAGCGCATCCAGATCCTGCAGCAGCCCGAATTCAATAACCCGGGGTTCGCCGGATTTCAGGCTTTCGATCTTCCGCTCGTACGGCTGCGAGATGATGGCTCCTTCGTTGTTATAGAGCGAGACATAAACATTCTGAATGAGATCGGGCTGGAGGGAGCGAAAGAGCTTGTCCTCGATCCCCAGCAGTTTCTGGAATTCTTCTCCCCCGCCGGATGCGTTGGCAACGGTGAGTTTCACGCGCTTGTTTCCGTCGCCCGACTGATACTTGACCGCGCGGTCGACGGTCACGTACTGTTGTTCGAACAAGACGGCAAGAAGAGATTGCTGATAGTTCACTTCCGCATCTGCAAACGAGTTCTTTGAACGATCAAGCTCGGTTTGCGAGATCAATCCCTTGTTGAACATGTCGCCTTGGCGGTCGAGCTCTTTGCGGGTGAGTTCGAAGTACTCTTTCGCGCGCTTCAGACCAAGGAGCCGGTATTTGTCGTCCCGCTGGTTGAAGCTGTTATATTGCGCTTCGAGCGTCCCCAGGGGATACACCCATGTTAGAGACACAAGAGCAAAGAGTATTTTCACAATCCGTATTGAGATCATCTTGGGAGTTCTTTCGTCAATCAAGCGCCGCTCACGACGATGCTTTCCGATACTCCGCGGTCGGGTCAGCGACCCGACCTACGCAATCAGTTCGTTTTGATCATCATTTGTCCGCGGGGCTCCGGCCTTGGGGCCGACACAGAGATCTTTTTCCCTTCACGGACGAGTCCAAACTTGAGCTCAGCCCCGACCTTCGTTGCGTCAAGCTCTTTCGCAAAATCATCAACGTTCGACACCCTCTTCTCGTTGAGAGTTTCGATCTGATCTCCTTCCTTCAATCCGGCGATAAGATTGGGGAGGGCCTTTCCGATGATGACCTTCTTCTCCCGTTGGTCCAGCCCCATTCCAAGCGCCGGGAAGAACCTGGCGCCTCCTGGTTTTCCATCTCCGCCCACAATCATCATGCCGCCCTGCATTACCTCTTTCGGATCCTTCTTGGCGAAGGTAACAATTCGCGGTTGACCGTTTCTCTTGACGCCGAGCTTGAACTCGCTGCCGACAGGAGTTTCCTCGTACAGTTTCCTTAGTTCTGAGATCCGCGTTACCCGCTTTCCGTTCGCCATTCCAACTTCGTCGCCGACTTCGATATCCTCCCCTGCAATCTCTTTCGGTCGCCGGTCTTTTGGGGGAATGAACTTCACAGCGACCCTCTCATTTTCCTCTGTAATCACCGCATCCAACTCACGAATGATGACGGCATTTCCTGCGTCGATCTTGAACGTTTGCGTACTCTTTGCCGGCTCTTGTTTTTTCTCCTGTCCAACAAGCCCGCTCGACAAGGCAAGCAGGACCACCATCACAGTTATGACCCGAATCGACATAGTCTTTTCCTTTCCAACTCCATGTGTGTTGAATTCCCCCTTTTGACGTCTAACATTCTGAAAAAGATTCGGAGAGCCAAGTTAAGAGATGTGAGAAAATGTTAAGAATTGTTAAGGCAGCTAGACCGTTGGACGGACGATTCGTATATTTGTTCCGATGAAACTGACAAAGAACACGGTTCGTTTTCTTGTCGCGCTCATGATTGCCGCGCTCGGAGGACTCATTTTCCTTCAGGTGCGGCTGTTCCTGAACAACGTCGACCTCAAACACGAGGCCTTTCAGCGTAATGTGCTCACGGCCTTGAATGCTGCAACGTCCAAGCTTGAGGAGATCGACCTTCGCGACCGGTTCTTCACAGTGCAAGCCGAACCCCTTCCGCTCGTGCGGCGAAGTCCGGGAAGTGCCACGAGGCGCAAGTTCTTTTTCACGAGTGTCCATAAATCTCTGACGACAAAGGTGGAGGGCGATCACCTGACATACAGCATCGACCGGCCTCAGAACGTGAGTGTGACGCTCTTTGACGTCCTCGGGCGGCTCGACACCGTCCTCGTAAAAGAAAAGAAACAGGGGGGCACCTATGAGCTGAAACTGCCGCAGGACCGGGGAATCAGGATTGTGAAGGTGAACGCCGACAGCGCTACCTCAGTAGTTCGCTGGGAGGGTACGAAGGCCTCCGGGTTCGCCTTTGACGCAAACACCGACACGATCGGAAACGTCGTGCTCAGGGTT
This sequence comes from Bacteroidota bacterium, assembly GCA_035291905.1. Classification (GTDB taxonomy): domain Bacteria; phylum Bacteroidota; class Ignavibacteria; order UBA10030; family UBA10030; genus JACPLA01. The sequence continues at coordinate 1,639 of DATDRF010000120.1, read as the reverse complement.
GCGGAAACGTTCAAAGCGGGGCACCTGCCGATGCTTGCCCGCAGACTCCGCCCGGGGCTCGTGGATTCAGTTCTGAAAGTCGAACTTGCCGGACACGGCATCGACCTCCCGGTCAGTTATGCAGTTTATGCCTTGCCGCAGGACTCACTGCTCTTTGCCAGCACCGAACGAGACAGCAGCAGGGACAGCTCAAGCGACTATGTCACGAGGATATTTGGCGGGGAGTTTTCCGGACACGGAGGGGAACTGGTCGTTCGATTCCCAACGTACCAGGCATTCTTGTTCAAGGAGTTTCTTCCTGAGTTAACCCTGAATATTCTGTTTCTCGCAGTGGTGATCGCAGGTTTTTGGTACACGGTTCGCACTCTTGTCAGACAGAAGGAATTCGCCGGCCGGCTCAGCGATTTCATCAACAACATGACGCACGAATTCAAGACTCCGTTATCCACGATCGCGCTTGCGAGCGAGGCCCTCCACCGTTCCGATGTCCTCGGATCAAAAACCAAGATACGCCGATACAACAGGATCATCGGGGAAGAATATGCGCGTATGAGGGGACAGGTTGACAAGATTCTCGACATGGCAGCGCTGGAAGAGGGAGATGTGGAGTTTCATCGCGAACTGCTGGATCTCCACACGTTGATCCTCAAAACAGCAGAACACGCCTCTCTCGAGATTTCTTCGAGGGGAGGAACCCTTGCAACCGAGCTGAGGGCCTCCAGAAGGACTGTCCTCGCGGACGCCATTCACCTTGAAAACGTCCTGCGCAACGTCTTGGATAATGCGGTGAAGTACTCCCCTGCTGCCCCGGAAATCCGAATCTCAACCGAAAACGTCCACGATGCAATACTGGTTCGAATCGACGATCACGGAATCGGTATTCCCAGGGAGCATCAGCAGAGCGTGTTCGAAAAATACTTCCGCGTGCCGACGGGGAACATCCACGACGTCAAGGGATTCGGCCTGGGCCTGAGCTACGTGAAGCTTGTTATCGAGGCCCATGGAGGAAAAACCGCACTCGAGAGCGAACCCGGAAAAGGGACTACGATCACGTTACGATTGCCGGTGACAGAGCAATGAAGAGAAACATCCTCCTCCTTGAAGATGATGCCAATCTCGGTTTTGTTCTCCAGGAACACCTCGAGTCAAACGGATTTGTCGTGACCTTGCGAACTAACGGTGAGGAAGGCCTGGTTGAAACGAGAGGAAAGAAATTCGACCTGTGTCTGGTGGATGTGATGATGCCACGAAAAGACGGTTTCACTTTCACCAGGGAGTTGCGTCAAAACGACAAGGAGACGCCGGTCATTTTTCTGACGGCTAAAGCACTCAAAGAGGACCGGATTCAGGGATTCATGGTCGGAGGAGATGACTACGTGACGAAGCCATTCAGTATGGAGGAACTCCTTCTTCGGATCAGGGCGGTGCTTCGCAGGACGACCGGTCAGGCAAGAAAAGCCCGGGAGCGGGCCGAGTTCAAACTCGGCAATTCCTTGTTCGACAGCACCTGGCAGACACTGACCGTCAAATCGTCCAAGCGCACGCTAACAGCCACAGAATCGCAGCTGCTCCAACTGCTCTGCGATCGGATGAATTCCGTAGTGGACAGGTCGGAGATTCTGAAGAGTGTTTGGGGGGA
>DATDRF010000119.1:0-15446 GCA_035291905.1 Bacteroidota bacterium | reverse complement strand
TGGACGAGCGCCGTAATCCGGTCGGTAATGCTCCCGGTCGGCATGCCGCCGTTTTGTGAGCGAGGAGAAGAACTCACGTCGGCGGAAACACCCTGTGATGGCTGGCGCATACTTTCATCGAACGGGCAATGATCACATTGCAGACTGCGGTCGCATAACTTGTACCCGACTACTCCCGCGTCCATCCAGATGCAGTTGACAGGATCATGATCTGAAACCTTCGTCGACATGGAAGTCTCCGACAATTCGCGCCGTTAGTGTACCGCCTCATGAAACGACACCACATCATATTTCGCGGACTCTTCCGCATGTCCGTTATGCGAGAAAACCGGCAGATACTTCACCGCCAGCCGGAAGACAGCAAATCCTATCGCGACTACCATGAGTGTCACCGAAACCTCCATCCAGCTGGGGAAATAGCTTGTTCCGGAATATCGCTCGATGGCGGTCATACTGATATTCAACCTGTTAAGAATAAATCCCAGCACAACGAACAGCGCGCTGTAGAAAAGACCGCTCTTGCTTGCGCGGATTCGCGGTTGGACAATCAGGATAATGGGTGCAACTACCCCGAGCAGAATCTCCGCCCAGTAGAGGACTGCCTCGATGTTCATCGTAAACAGCAACGGAGTCAGGTGATAGCCAATGATGTCCTGTATTTTCAGGACGAGATACACCGCCAGGGCAACGCCGGTTACCTTGGCAAGCTGGCTCAGAATCGGAAGCTCAATCTCGCGTTTGAAGGCCCTGAAACTCAGAAATGATTCGATGATCACCATGGCAGGCCCTACCGCAATCGCGGAAGAAAAAAACAGATAGGGCAGATTCGCTGAATACCAGAGTGGATACACTTTTTCTGGTACGATTAGAAAGAGCGATCCGAGCGAAGACTGGTGAAGCGAGGAGAGTATAACCCCCGCCAGGACCAGGGGAATTGTAATGACGTGGAGAATCTTCTTCAGCTGATGGAGTTGAAACCTCTCAAAAACGATCGGACTGAATTCCAGTGCCAGTACAGAGGTATACAGGATCACGCACCAACCGACTTCGAACATCACCGAGCGGGGATTCCACATGATGAAGAGATGCCAGATGTTCCAAGGCCGGCCCAGATCATACAACAGAGCAAAGATGACAAGGAGATAGCCCAGGAATGCGGTGAGAATCGCCGGACGGAGGATCGGTCGGTATCGCTCGAGGTTGAACAGATAGACTGAGGCAGCAACCACGAATCCTCCCGCCGCCAGCCCCACTCCACAGAGGATGTCGAATCCGATCCACAGTCCCCAGGGGAACTGATCGCTGAGATGTGTTGCAGTGCCTAGACCCTGAGTGAACCGGATCACGGTGGATACGATCCCCGCAAGGAGGACTACCCAGAATGCGCCGCTCCAGAATGTTAATCGGGGGAAGCGAATGGAAGTCATGACATCCTCCCTTCCTGAGAATGGTTTCCGTTGGTGGGTTCTTCCTCAAGCTTTTGCAGCACCTCTTCATAAGTCTGCACTTCCTTCCGGCGGTTTGTGATCCACCAGATTCCGGCCATGAGCGTGCTTCCCCAGAACACATAATTGGGGATCTTGGAAAGAATTGCCCATGTGAGGGTTGGCAACGGAGACTCGGGAAGATTGGTCTTCATGCCGAGTTGCTCAAACGGCTTAGGAGACAGGAAAAGAACCGAGGTTCCTCCCGCCTCACGGACGCCGTAGACATGGTTTTCGTAGACTCCCGGATTGTCCTGAATTCGTTTCTGTGCTTCAACGACGAGATCGTCCAGCACGCCAAAGACCCTTGCTTCTGTCGGGCAGGCCTCGACGCACGCCGGCTTTTCGCCGTTTTGCGTTCGTTCATAGCACATGTCGCATTTGCGGACTTCGGGATTGAGGCTGTCCCATTGGTACTTAGGTACATCGAATGGGCATGCCTGCATGCAGTATCTGCAGCCCATGCACTTATGGGCTTCGTAGATCACCGGACCTTCGGGTGTCTTGGTGAACGCGCCTACGGGACAGACCGAGGCGCAGGTAGGATCGGCACAATGCATGCACATCCTCGGGAGGTACACATCATCCACCTGGAGGACGGTCGTGTTTTTTGTGGCCGAGAGTCGGTGTTCTTCTGTTACGGGATTACCCCACCGGTTGGCGCATGCTTCCTCGCATGCATAGCATCCAACGCAGCGGGTGATGTCGATGAGAATTCCATTTCGTGCCATTGCAGTCTTCCTTTGTTGTTGAGTGTTCGGGGGTTATCGGCATTCACTCTACAGCGTCAGGAATTCCTGCTGAAATTCCTTCCAGGTCTTGTCGTCGGTCATTTTCAGTACGCCGGCGACGGGTGTGCCGCCATCAAGCAGGGTGACTCCCGCCGGCAAGGGACTTGCGCTCATGCGGGAGGCAGATTCCTTGATGAAATTGCGGAACCGCGTCACTTCTCCGCGAAGCCATGTTGCAGCGCCGTCGGCAATGCTCAACAGCCGCAGCTCGCTTGCCAGCGCCGTCGGCCCGATCACTACGCCCCAACCGGAGACGTAGGGATCTGAATTCACTGCAGACGGTTCCCTGAGAAGCTCTGAGTTGATCTCGACGATTCTTCCCGAAAGGGGGGACGGAATGGTGAGTAAACGACCCTCTCTGGAAATCGTGAAAAGAGGTTCCCCTTTCCTGATTTCGGACCGAATAGGGGCCACTCGAATTCCGTCGATTTTGCCGACGAGTTTCTGAACGAAATCGTCGATTCCGATACGGGCATTGCCGGAGAACAGCAGTTCGATCCATGAATGTCCGCGACTCAGGAAATAGCCGCGCGGGACGAGGAAACGATCGGCCACCGCAACCTTGATTGGCCCTGGGACCAGCGCCTCTTTTCGCCGTTGAGCGCGTTGCACCAGAAGGTCGATAAGCACAAACAACAGGATTGACGCAAGAACGAAAATCGCAACCATGGTAGAATCTCCTCTTATTGTCAGGTGAAACAGCAGGCTCACAGAAGCTGTGAAGCCATCCAACATCATCCAATTGCCGTGCCATCGGTAGCAGGATGAAAAGGGAAATCAACGAAGTGTGTAAGGCGCTACGGGAAATAGAAATGGGGAAGGCCAGGAGTCTTTCCTATTTCTGCCTTCAGAGGCCTCCTGTTGAATAATGCATCGTCGGGTTCCCGAGAACTGTTGAATTCTCCGGAATGACGGTCTTATTCAATTGCAGAATTATTCAGCGCGAGGTGTTGAGAAGATGAACAAAAAACCCCGCTTTCGCGGGGCTTGAAGAAGGGGGAAGCGGGAAGCTTAGATGCAAATTGCCTGGCCGCCTTGGGAAGTCCAGGTTGCATGGAATTCCTGTACCCATGCCGATCCGTTCCAGTTGAATGTTGTGATCTCGCCGGCTCCGCTTGGATTCGAAACGAGTTCCATCTTGTAAGCCTGAACCTCGCTTGCATCGTTCTCTATGAAGGTCCCGGAGACAACATTGCTGGCATTCGTCGACCATGTGAACGTGCCTATAACTGCTGAACTTGTCTCACTATATGCGGTCATGCTGCCGCTTTTGCCGTCTGCCGATGATGTTCCCCCCAGGATGAGCTTATTCACAAAAGTAACGCCGTCCTCAACACCGTTGAACCTGAGTTCCCAGGTGAAAGAACCGTCGCCTTGACGAGTCGCCTTCACCGTAACGACAAGGCTGTCGGCCGGCAGGGTCCATGTGTATTCATTGCCGCTGCTAGTCGGCGGCAACGCAGCGAACACCGCAAGGATGCTCGTGTTCGAATTTGCAAACGAAACAAGGCCATATGCGGTCATCGAGCAGGTGTCCTGCTGGCCGGGCGTACTGAATGTGATGGCCGGAGGAACCGGAGCGGAACCCGTCGGTTCAGTGCTGGTTTTCTTGCAATCGCCTGCCGTCAAGACAAGAAATAGAAACGCGGCGCCAAGGACGAAGAGAGTTTTTTTCATAGCGTGCTTCCCTCACAGTGGTGAATGAAATTCGAAGTCAAATATTGTTCTCTAAATATACGAAACTTCCTTTTGAAAACAATGAGCGCAGCATCACACTCGCTCTTGCACCGAGTTCCAACGACCTCAACAGGAATCTTGAGTTTGAAGCCATTTTTCGGTACCGTAGACGAGACATTCTATCGGGTTTTTCTGCGAACGCTCCCCGTTTGGGGAGTTTTTTCTTCACACAACATGCCGTAATTTCTCTCTCGTGTCTGCCGAGTTTTTCTTGTGACTATCTCAAAACGGGTCACAATCACCCGGCAGTGCGATTGAGAGATCGACCGAAACAAATCCGTTTATGCAACTCCGACTCCTCATTCTCGCCGAGGGAAGATTCAGCCCTCTCAAATCGAAAACCGCAAATGCTGCGATTGTCCATATGCCCGACAGTGTGGCTGCCGTGATCGATAGCGGAAAAGCCGGAATGACCGCACAGCAGGTTCTGGGATACGGAGGCGAAGTTCCTGTTGTCAAGGATCTTGCCGAAGGACTCAAGCATCACCCGACGCACCTCTTGATCGGCATTGCCCCGACGGGCGGAAAACTTCCCGAAGCCTGGCGGGATATCATCAAGGACGCGCTCAAAAACGGCCTTCATATCCTGAGCGGCCTCCATACAATTCTTTCCGATGATCCCGAATTCTCCCCCCTTGCACGAGAGCATTCGGTGACATTGACTGATTACAGAAAGATCCCTCTTGAATCAGAGGTCGTTTCAAAGGGGACGTGGAGGACGAGAAAAGCCAGGACAATCCTGACGATAGGGACGGACTGCAACATCGGGAAGATGACAACGATCGTGGAGGTGCAGAAGGAATTTATCCGGCGGGGACTCAAGGCTGATTTTGTGGCAACCGGACAGACCGGGATATTGATACGCGGCCGGGGGATTGCTGTTGATGCGATTATCAGCGATTATATTGCAGGATCGATAGAGCGGGAAATCGACCGATCGGAATCAGAAGGTTTTGACTATGTCCTCGTTGAAGGACAGGGGGCCCTGACGCACATGGGCTATTCCGGAGTGACCTTCGGTCTTATCCACGGTACCATGCCCGACGCCATGATTCTATGCCACCAGCCTGCCCGTCTCAAGGACGACTACGGACTTCCGCTGCCCGATCTCAAGCGGCTCATCAGGTTTCACGAAGATGCGGTTTCGTTTTTCCATCCTTCCAAGGTTGTGGCCGTCGGGATCAATTCAGTCGGATTGACGGACAAGGAGTCACGCGAGGCAGGCATCTCGATTGAACAACAGACCGGCATTCCGGCTGTCGACGCGTTTCGGTTTGGAGCCGGCCCGATCGTCGATGCCCTGCTGAAGTACTTTGACGGAAGCGCAAAGGACAACTCGTGAAGCATTTTGCCTACAGAGAGAAAGAACTCTACTGCGAAGAGGTGCGGCTGCAGGAACTTGCCGAGGAGTTTGGCACTCCTTTGTATGTCTATAGCAGAAATCAGACGGTCGAGAATTTTCACGCGATTGACAGTCAGCTGAAAGACCTCGATCACTGCACGTGTTATGCCCTGAAGGCCAACTCGAATCCGTTTCTCCTGCGAGCCCTCGCCGAAGAAGGGGCAGGGGCAGATGTGGTCTCCTCCGGAGAGCTTTACCTTGCTCTGAAATCAGGATTCAAGCCTGAACATATCGCGTTCGCGGGGGTAGGGAAGCGCGAAGATGAACTTGAGTATGCCGTGAAGGAAGGGATCTACTGCTTCAACGTCGAATCCACCCAGGAACTTCAGCTTCTTTCCCTTGTGGCCCTCCGGCAGCAGAAAAAGGCGCGCGTCGCTCTCAGGATCAATCCGAACATCGACGCGGAAAGCCATCCCTACATCTCCACCGGGCTCAAACAACACAAATTCGGGATTGAAGCTGAACGGGCCGTTGAAGTGTTTCGATTTGCCCGCGGCCTTCCGAACCTGGAAATTATCGGGGTCCATACTCACATCGGATCTCAGATCGTCAAGGTGACGCCGTATGTTGAGTCGGCCAACTTCACCGCCAATCTTGTTCAGCAGCTGCGCAGCGACGGGTTCACAATCTCTCATATCGACTTCGGAGGGGGTTTCGGAGTGCAGTATGTGAACGCTCTGACCCACGAAGCTCTTCCTTCGGAACCCGGTGAACAATCGGCTCCGTCGGCGGCGGATTTCTTCTCGGCGGTGCTTCCCGTGCTTCGCCAAACGGGATGCAGCGTCTGGTTAGAACCTGGCCGGTCGATCATCGCCGACGCAGGCATCTTGTTGACGCGGGTTCTCTATGTCAAGGAAAGCGGCCAGAAGAAGTTCCTGGTCGTCGATGCAGCTATGAATGACCTCCTTCGGCCGAGTCTCTACAATGCGTATCACCAGATAGTGCCCGTCACGCTCGACACCTATGAACACGAAAAGGTGGATGTCGTCGGCCCGGTTTGTGAGACGGGGGACTTCTTCGCAAAAGACCGGCTCATGTCGAAAGTGAAGCAAAAGGAAACATTGGCAATTCTCACTGCCGGCGCGTACGGGTTCGTGAACGCATCCAACTACAATTCGCGTCTTCGACCCGCAGAAGTTCTCGTCAATGGGGACCGCGTCCGGATTATCCGCCAGCGGCAATCACTCGATCAGCTGATATAGACGGAGCTGTTATGAAATGTCGTCTTGCCACGTTCATGGTGATGATTCTCGTTGCCGGTTGCAGCGGGGAACAAAAACCCACGGATCTTGTCACCTTTGACCTCCGAGGGGTCGTCGTTTCCATCAATTACCAGCAACGCCGCATTATCATCGATCATGAGGAAATTCCAAACTACATGATGGCAATGACGATGCCGTTCAAAGTGAAGGATACCTCGATCCTGTATCGCGTCCAGCCGGGCGATACGGTTCAAGGGACTCTGGCGGTATCCCGATCGGAGAGTTGGATTGAAAAACTTGCGGTCGTAAGCAAAGGAGAGGTCGTCGAACCTTCATCCGCAGCTGCCGATTCGATCTTCCGAAGGGTGTACAAGGTGGGCGAGACGATGCCCGATTTTTCATTCGTCAATCAGGAGGGGCGCAGGGTCCGGCTGAGCGACTACAGGGGAAAAGTTGTGGCAATGACGTTCATCTATACGCGCTGTCCGCTGCCCGATTTCTGCATACGCATGAGCGATCACTTTGCAAGGGTGCAAAAGTCCCTCTCGGCGGATCGAACGCTGGCCGGGAAATGGCACCTCATGACGATCAGCTTTGATCCGAAGTTTGATACCCCGCCTGTACTGAAGAATTATGGAAAGGTGTACACGAAGGATCTTTCGACGTGGGACTTCGTGACTGACAGCATGAAGACTATTCTTGACATTGCGGACGGATTGGAACTTGTGACAGAGGACGACGAAGGCGGCCTCATCGCTCATAATCTTCGGACTGCAGTTATTGACAAAAAGGGGGCTCTTGTCGAGGTCTTCAGAGGAAATGAATGGACCCCTCAGCAGCTGAAACAGGCGATGGCGGATGCAATTCATGAGAATTGACCCGGCATATATTTCTTTCGGAGCATGAGATGAAGAAGGATTTCCGAAAAAGGCTGAAGGAAGGACCGATCCTCTGCGACGGGGCCATGGGAACGCTGCTGGATCTCTATGAATATCCCGATCTGCCGCACGAGGTGCAGAATATCAACAATCCGGAGATCGTGGAGCGCATTCACCGCGAGTATGTTCTCGCCGGCGCGGAGATCATACAGACAAATACATTTTCAGGGAACAGGCTGCGCCTGGCTCAGTTTCATCTGGAAGACCGAGTGCGCGAAGTCAACAAGGCGGGAGTTGAAATTGCCCGGCGTGCTGCGGGAGAGAATGTCTACGTCGCAGGTTCGGTTGGCCCCACGGGAAAACTCCTTGAGCCGATCGGAAAAGTCTCCCTGGCCGAGGCAAGAAAGGTCTTTGAAGAGCAGATCAGCGTCTTGCTCGAGGCAGGCGTGGACCTCCTCATGCTCGAAACGTTTGTGAGTCTGACCGAACTCGATGCCGCCATTGATGCCGCAAAGTCTCTGACATCGCTTCCCATCATAGCACAAAAGACCTTCCCCGAGGACGGTGCCATTCTTTCGGGGACGTTCCCCATCGAAGTTGCCGAACACCTGCTGAGCAAAGGTGTGGACGTCGTCGGTGCTAACTGCACGGTAGGGCCTCAGCGCATGTTCAGCATTATTCGGAGCATGTATAAAGACGGGGTCGTGATGGCTGCACAGCCGGCAGCAGGCATTCCAACGCTGCTTGACGGCCGCTCGATCTATCATACGACGCCCGATTATCTCGCCCAGTATGCGCGTGAACTTCTTGAAGCCGGCGTGACCATCATCGGTGCCTGCTGCGGATCCACACCGGCCCACATCAGGGCGATGAAGGCCGTGATGGATGACTTTTCGGGCAGAGCACCCGAGGTAAAGGTGCGAGAGACCAGGGTTCCCCCCAAGAAGGCTGAGGTGGTGCCGAAGGCAGAGCAGCAGCAGTTCTCGGAATTCGCCAGGAACATCGGCAAGAAATTCCTCACAACAGTGGAACTCGATATACCCCGCGGCCTTGACAGCACCTCCATCATCGAGGGGGCTCGATTCCTGCGCCAGCACGGAATCGACGCCATCAACATCACCGACGGGGCGCGGGCGAGACTCCGGCTGAGTTCGGTTTTTCTGAGTTACCAGATACTCTCCAAAGTCGGAATGGAGGCGATTACTCATCTCACGACCAGGGATCGGAACATGATCAGCCTCCAGAGTGAACTCATGAGCGCATACTCCCTTGGCCTCAAGAATATGCTTTGTATCACCGGTGATCCCACCAACATTGGAGATTATCCTCAGGCAACTTCGGTGTTTGACATTGATTCCTCGGGGCTTATTCGCGCGGCGAAGTCGATGAATGAGGGGAAAGACCTCATGGGAAACACCATTGAGCAACGGACCTCGTTCCTCGTCGCCTGTGCCGCCAACCCGATGGCCGATAATATGGACCGCGAAATTGCAAAAATGGAGAAAAAGGCCGAGGCGGGAGTGGATATTGTGTTTACTCAACCCATCTATGAACTTCGAACGCTCGAGCTGTTCCTCAAACGCATCGATCGATGGAACCTTCCCGTGATGGTTGGAGTACTGCCGCTTCGGGGATACAAGCACGCTGAATTCCTTCACAACGAGATTCCGGGGATGGTCATTCCCGACCGCATAAGAGAACAGTTGCGTCATGCCGGAGACAAAGCAGCCGCCGCGGGGGTGGAGAATGCCAAGGCGTTTCTCCGGGAGGCAAAGCATATGGTTGCCGGGGCGTACATGATGCCCCCATTCAAGAAGTACGATATCGTCCCCCAAATTCTGGAAGCTATCCGCTAGGCATTCAAAATTCGATGTTGGACGTTCGATATTCTCTTTTCTCCGTAGATAAAGAAAACAAATATCGAACACCGAACCCCCAATGTAGAATACAAAAGGTTAATCCCTCATCTGATGGCCCCTCATTCAAAAACCCTCCCTCTGACAACTCTTGCCCTTGCAGCTTTGCTTCTGGCAGGATGCGGGCGAAACGTTTTCACGGGAAAACGTGAGGCGAGGGGGGTGTGGGTGTCGCGGTTTGAGTATGCCAACGAGCAGGTCCGCAACAACCCCGCGGCCGGACGCGATGTCATTCTGTCCGTGTTCGAACGAGCCCGCAAAGCAAAGTTCAACATGGTATTCTTCCAGGTCAGAGGAAACGCGGATGCTCTCTACCGCTCGCAGCTCGAACCCTGGTCGGCCCTCTTGACCGGAACGTTGGGTCAGGATCCGGGTTGGGATCCCCTCGAAGTTGCGGTTGCAGAGGCTCACCGCCTTGGATTGGAGCTCCATGTGTGGGTCAACACCTTCCCGATATGGCGCGGGGGAACGCCCCCTCCCGAAACATCTCCTCGCCAGATCTTCCTTGAGCATCCCGATTGGCTCGTTTGCGACAGTGCGGGGATTTCCATGAGGACCGAGGGGAACGAGTACATCTGGGGAAGCCCGGGAAATCCCGGGATGCGCAGGCATGTGCTCGAAGTGGTGAAAGATATCGTCACGCGCTACGACGTCGATGGGATACACTTTGACTATGTTAGATATCCCGAGAACGCTGTCGCAAGGGGCTACTCGCACGATTCGGTGAGTGTCGCCAGATTCATGGACCCTGAGATCAATCCCAACAAGCTTTCATGGGACCACTGGCAACGGGAGCAGGTCAGTCAGTTTGTTTTTGATTCTTATAATATGATTATGGCGACAAAGCCATGGATCAAGATGTCTGCGGCGGTGATCGGAAAATACACGGGAAAGGGATGGACCGCATACGATGCAGTGTATCAGGATCCGCGGCGTTGGATGGAGCTTGGAAAGATCGATTTTGTCGCTCCGATGGTGTATTGGGAGCGTTCTCATCCCACCCATCCGTTTGTTCCCCTCATAACGCAATGGCAGGATCGCGTGGCGTACGACCGCCATGTCTTGCCTGGTCTTTCTGCGGGACTTCAGGAACGGGTCGGATGGTCTGAAATCTCTGAAGAGATCGATGCGGTGAGGAAGCTGGGGATGCCGGGTGTTGTGTTCTTTTCGTCTGCGAGCCTGAAGAATGCCTGGGAAGTCCTCGGAGTCGACGAATTTCCGTATTGGTCTCTCCCACCGGTCATGCAATGGAAAGACAGCATTCCGCCTCTCCCGCCGTTGAATCTCACGGCTCGGAGGGATACTGGGGGGGTTGTACTCAAGTGGGAAGCCCCGACAACAGAAGAGCCTTTATCGTATATTGTTTACCGGTCGGCAACGCCCGCCTTTGCGAGAACCGACGTCCTGTCGATCGTGGGCGTGACTGGCCGCAACGAAACTGAATTCATCGATCACCATCCTCTGAAGACTGAGACGTTTTACTCAGTAAGCGCTCTTGACCGGATGTCCAACGAAGGAGAAGGGACGCCGTCCGTTCGTGTGAGCGCACAAGAGATTGCCTCCCGAAGGAACTCCGAAAAAGCTCATGACTGACCTTACACCTCGTGACGATGCCAAAAAGAAAGTGAGTGAGATCCTGAAACGCGTGGATCAACTCCTGAAGGCCAGTGAATTGGATCAGGCTTCTCAGCAGCTTGGTCTCGCGAAAGAGGTGGATCCCAAGAACGTGTACATTCACGCCTACGAAGAACGAATGGCCGCCATGCTGAAGGAGAAGGCGGAGATGGACGTCATTGAGGCCAAACGGAAGGCGGAGGAAGAGGAGAAAAGGAAGGAAGAAGAGGCAAAACGGAAAGTAGAGGAGGAAAGGAAGCGTGTTCAGGACGAGGCCCGGCGGAAGGTAGAGGAGGAACAGCATAGGAAAGAAGAGGAGCGGAAAAGAGCCGAGGAAGAGCAGCGAAGGCGAAAAGAAGAAGAACGGAGGAAAAGAGAAGAGGAGGAAGAGGAAAAAGAAAGGGAACGCAGGAAAGTCGAAGACCTGCGCCGTCAGAAGGAAAAGGAGCGCGAGGAGGAGGAAGAAACGGTCAAGAAAATCGAGGAGCGGAGGAAAGAGTGGGCGCAAAAAGAGGCGAGGCCGGGCAAGGTTCGGGAGGAGCCGCCGGAAGAACCCGTGGAAGAAGGCCCAAAGCCACCCGATAGAGCTGTTCCTGATATCTCGCGCATCGTCCTCGAGGAAACGAAGCGAAAGATCCTTGAGGACCGAAAGAAAAAGGGAACCCCCGCGCCGAAATTCGAGGCTGGGAAGGCCTTTCGGCATGCATATGATGAAGCACTCGAGATCTACAGGCGGGTCATCATCGAGGTGTGGGCGGATGGAGCGGCAACCCGCGAGGAGGAAGAGCAGCTCAAGAGCCTTAGGGCCTCCCTTATGATTGTACCTGAGGACCATGCGCGTCTCGAGCGGGAGGCAAAGATCGAAGCGTATTCCAATGCCTTCCGACGGGCTTGGTCAAGCGGCGCGATCACCCCGGAGTCGGCTTCTTCTCTGGCAGAACTGCGAAGGAAATTCAGAATCAACATCGAGGAACACGAGCAGATCGAGGCAAAACTGCTGTGGGAACTTCGGTCTAGTAGCCAAAAGGCACAGATTCTCATCATCGACGACGATGCAAAACTTCTGAAGCTTATCTCAGATACACTGCAGGACGCGGGATATCAGACGATTGCGTTCACAACGAGCGATGAGGCATTCAGCTTCTTGAAGGCGAGCATCCCCGATCTCATCCTATCCGACATCAACCTGGAAACATCCACCATGGGCGGATTCACGTTCTATGAGAAAGTACGTGAGATCGAGCGGCTCCAGGAAATCCCGTTCATTTTCCTGACCGGGCTTACCGATGAAGTTTTGATCAGGACGGGAAAGGAATTGGGAGTGGATGATTATCTGACCAAGCCGTTTTCAGAAGATATCCTGTTGGCCACGATCAAAGGGAAACTCAAGCGGTACCGCCAAATCAGGAAGTCGCGCCAGAAGAAGTGATCCTTGCCGCCAACCCCCACCGTCGATATGCGACGGAGAGAAGCAGAACCGCGTTCATCACCCCGAGATTCAGCAAAAGATAAAGCTCAAGTCGGTCGAGCAGCGAACAAGCTGTGAGCAGGAACAGCTCGGTACCGAACCCGAGAAAGCCCGATAATCGGAGTCCGACGGCGTCGCTGTACCATCGCTGCCGAAAATCTTCATCCATTCGTCCTCCTCTGCACCATTCGTCGATGCGCAGCATCAGCCTGTCCTGCCAGCCGTAGATCGCGACGAAGATCTTTTGGAATTGCAGAGTGATCGCGTCTCCCCGTCGGTCCTCATCGGTGACCTCCTCAATAATCCGGTTCTTCTCATACTTTCCTTCCAAGTGCAGATACGATGCCTGGTAGAAGACGTGGTATGATACCCTGAGCGTTATTCCGACGAACGCCATACCGGAAAGGAGAACCGGCCGCCAATCGCCGGTGTTTTGGTACAACGTCCATCCGATGGCCGAGAATACAAAGAAGTTGACAACAACGTCTCCAGTCGAATCCAGGAACCGTCCGATACGGCTGTACTGTGACCTGGCGCGTGCAAGCTGCCCATCGGCGGAATCGAGGAGATCTTTGACCGTCACAAGAAGGCCGCCGGCCATGACCGCAGCTCCTGTCCCCTGAGCGTACATGGCGGCCGCTCCGATCCCCGCAACGATTGCTGCAGCGGTGACCTGATTCGGAGAAACGCGGGTGTTGTAGAGTAAACGGACGATCAGGCCCGCAAGAGGTCGCAGCAGATAGGTGTTGATGAGCTCATCAGAAAGGCCGGACTTGATGGTGGCCCTGTAATGGTATTGTTCAGGCATGTCGAAGGAGCGGGAGGATGACGCGTTGGGCATGAGACAGGTCTTCTGCAGTGTCGATCTCAGTTGCGGGCTCGTTTCCTATATCGACGGCCCAAAGGCGGTTTCCTCGATCGATGAATTGCTGGAAAGAAGCTTCATAGAATTCACTTCGGCCGCGCGCTGTTTTCATTCGCTGTTCAAGGATGCCAAACAACTGGTCAACCGCGGCAGCGGAAAAGACCTCGATACCAATCGATTCGCCGTACGTGGAATCGAGGGGAATATGTTTCCCGATTTCGAGTATGTGATCCCACCGGTTTATCCTTACCCCTATTTCTTCCTTGTCATGTGGTCCCTGGACACGCACCGCAACCCGGTTCGGTTTTCGACTTGCGTTGATGAACGCCGTCAGAAGTTGTTTCGAGAAAAGGATATCTCCGTCTAAAAGAAGCATCGGACGGCTCTGCACAAATTGTCTTGCAAGAGAAAGTGAAAAAGCATTGTTGGTGGAAGCATACCGCTTGTTGTCGATGAAGGTGAAAGGGGCCTTCGGGAAGTTCTTCTTTACAAACCGGCGCACTTTCTGCGACATGAATCCCGTGACAATTGCTATGTCGGTAATCCCGTTCGAGAGGAGATTCTTGATCGTCAGCGAAAGAAGCGGAACGCCCCCGATGTTCAGGAGACATTTCGGCGTAACGGAGGTCAGGGGCCGCAATCGTTTTCCGACTCCCGCGGCGAGGATTACACACTTCATGTCCTATGAAGTCCCTGATTGTGAACAAAACGTCTTGAAAAGTGAACGAACAGTCCTATTCTGCTCACTCGTTCCCAGAGTCATACGAAAGCAATCCTTGAATTCCAGCTCGGGAAAGAACTTGATAGCCACAGAGTTCTCGCTCAGGAATCTCGACAAGGATTCCTTCACCCCGGCGGGATGACGAACGAGGACGAAGTTGGCGTCTGACCGGTAACTTGTCCAACCTTTGAGGCCGTCGAAAAATTCGTACCATTCCTGTCGGTCGCTCCGCATTCTGTGGTTGATGTCCCGATAATACGACTGCGAATCCAACGCCGCGAGTGCAAGCTGTTCGGAAATCCTGTTGTAACCCAGATAGCGCGACGAGAACTTCGTCAGTCGGCTCAAGCTTGCTCCTGCCGCGGCGTACCCGATGCGGGCGCCCGCCAGTGCGTAAAACTTCGAAAATGTGCGCAGAATCAGGAGATTACGGTACTTGGCGATCAGTCGCGAGATATGCTCGTTTGTTTCATCGGCAAATCCCCAATAAGCCTCATCAAGGATGAGGATGCTTTCGCGGAATGCCTCTGTGAGCCGTTGAAGGTCCTCGTCGCGAAAGGAGTTGCCAGTGGGGTTGTTCGGCGAGGCAATAAGGACCACACGAGGGGAGGCCTTTCGGTAAAGCTCGATCATCTCATCAACATCATAGGAGAAGCTCTGGTCGGTCTCTTTGAGCTTGTATGTGATCGTTTGTCCGCCGACCTCTGAGGCCACCGCGCGGTAGTACCACCAGGACTGGTCCGGGCAGAGGATTGTTTCTCCCGGCCCCAGATAACAATGGACGGCTTGCTTCAGCATATCCTCGCTTCCCTCGCTCAGAAGGAGCTGTGATTCGCGAATACCCAGGTCTATTGCCAGGCGCTCGGAAAGCCCGCTTTTGACTCCTCGGGCGTAGTCGCGGGAATAGATGCTAAGCTCGTTGAGTGTGATGCTCCTGAGAATTTCGAAACACTTCGGCGCAGGACCGTAAAGGTTCTCGTTTCTATCTAGCAGAAGTGGGAATGCTGGAGTGTCGGGCATCTTTCTGGGTCACTACGTATCGAAAACGAAACAACGAATCAAAGAAACAACGAGTCAAAGAAACAACGAATCAACGAACCCGGGTTCTTGTTTTTCCACCTACGACCCAATGATCAGCGCCTTGGATCATACGAATCAGTTGGGCCATGATGTGTTCGTAGGTATCGTGCAATTTCGTCGCTACTGTTCCGTCAAGATAGCCGCATCGGACAGAGAAATCGAGATGGACCTGTGTTTCGCAAGCTTCAGTTTCCGAATCATTGAGTTTCGAAATGAACGCTGCCCGATATCTTCGTTTTCTCCAAGCTTCCGCAATGTTTGTGCAAACCGATCTTGTTGACCTCCGAA
>DATDRF010000118.1:0-10889 GCA_035291905.1 Bacteroidota bacterium | reverse complement strand
AGACAAAAGACTAACCACAGAGATCACCGAGAAGGCACAGAGGACACGGAGAGACAGCCTTCTCTTTCCCATGCCCGAGCTCCCCGATATCACCATCTATCTGGAATCTCTTGAACGGAGGATTTCGGGGAGGAAACTGGAAAGAATCCGGCTTGCCAATCCGTTTCTCCTTCGGACTGTTGAACCGAAACCCGAAGATCTCTATGGGCGTACGATCGTCGGATTTCACCGGATTGGGAAGCGCGTTGTTCTCGAGCTTGAGGGAAAATTCTTCCTGGTGATTCACCTTATGATTGCGGGAAGGCTCCATTGGAAGGAGGCAGGAGCAAAGATTCCGGGGAAAGTAGGGCATGCGGCCTTCGATTTCGCGAACGGCACACTGCTGTTAACGGAAGCGGGAACGAAGAAAAGAGCATCTCTGCATTGCGTTTCGGAGGTTGAAGCCCTCAACAAACTCGATCCGGGCGGATTCGAGGTCCTTGGCTGCGGGGAGAATGAGTTTGCCGCTCAGCTGAGGAAAGAGAACCATACGCTCAAGCGGGCGCTGACGGATCCGCACCTGTTCAGCGGGATCGGCAACTCGTACTCGGACGAGATTCTTCATCACGCACGGCTTTCTCCTCTCAAACAAACGCGCACGCTGAATGATGAAGAGATTCGGCGGCTTCATTCTTCCGTCCGGTCGGTCATGCTCATGTGGATCGAGCGGCTGCGGAAAGAGACCGGTGAGGGGTTCCCGGAAAAAGTGACCGCTTTCAGAGAGGGAATGGCGGTCCATGGGCGGCACAAAAAGCCGTGTCCGGTGTGCGGAACAGCAGTTCAACGTATTGCATATGCGCAAAACGAATGCAACTATTGTCCCCGATGCCAGACGGGAGGCAAGCTCCTGGCCGACCGTGCATTCTCCCGCCTGTTGAAAGACGATTGGCCCCGGACGATAGAAGAGCTGGAAGAGCGCATGGTTGGACGGTAGGCGTGCGCACCAGGAGGGATTACTTTTAAAGGGATGTTCTGATGCAGCGTAAAGCGCTTGTTGTTGGCGGGACTGGGCTCATCGGCCGTTTTCTCGTCGATTATCTTCTGAGAGACAAGGAGTACGATGAGGTTGTTGTGCTAACGAGAAGGGAATTCCCGCAACAGCATTTCAAATTGGACAAACGAATTGTGGATTTTGAAAACCTGGAACACAGTCTGAACAATGTGCAAATCCATGACGTATTTTGCGCGTTGGGGACAACAATTCGGAAAGCGGGATCACAAGAAGCATTCAGAAAGGTGGATTTTGAATACCCGCTTCGGACGGCCTCCGCAGCCATGAAGTTGGGGGCAAAACGTTTCATTGTTGTTTCGTCCGTCGGTGCCGATGCCTCATCGTCAAACTTCTATCTCAAGACTAAGGGGGAGCTTGAACGGGCGCTGAGTGTCGAAGGATTCGGAGGTTTGGTGATCTTCAGGCCATCCGTCCTCCTGGGAGAGCGGTCCGAATTTCGCCTGGGCGAGCGATTGGCTGCCGCCGCGATGAAGACGATAACACCTTTTATGAAAGGGCTCCTAGCACGATATCGGCCCATCGAGGCATCCGCCGTGGCATTGGCAATGATCGCCGCAGCCAAGCAGAACCCCCGAGGTACGCATGTTTTTGAATCAGAACAGATAATGAATCTCTCCGTTCCCTCCCATGAGGTTGCCCCATGACGTCAAGATTTGCAGTGGCGGTGATATTATGTTGCGCACTGTCGGCGGTGACGATCGGCCAGACAAAGAACCCAAAGATTGTCTTCTTCGGGGATTCCATCACAGAGCTGGGGGTCAAGCCGCGCGGATATGTGACTCTGATCCGGGACCACCTGCGGAAATCAGGGTCTGAAGTCGAGATTGTGGGCGCGGGCGTCAGCGGGAACAAAGTCCCCGACCTGCTACAACGCGTCGACCGCGACGTACTGGCGTTGAAGCCGATCCTTGTTATTATCTATATAGGGATCAACGATGTATGGCACTCCTCCATGAAGGGGCTGCACGGCACGACGAAGGATGAATTTCGAAAAGGATTGATTGAGTTGACGAAGAGAATCCGGGAAACGGGAGCGCAGGCGGTTCTCTGTACTCCAAGCGTTATCGGGGAGAAGAAGAAAGGGGACAATCCCCTTGATTCCATGCTGGATGAATACTCCGATATCACGCGGTCAGTTGCAGAAGAGCAAGAAGTGGCGCTCTGCGATCTCCGTAGGGCATTCCTCCGATACGAGGGAACATACAACACCGAGAACGTCGAGCGTGGTCTCTTGACGTACGATGGTGTACATTTGAGCGATGATGGAAACAGGTTTGTTGCCGAGGAATTTATCAAGCTTCTGGAGACGCAATGAAACTTGAAGCGCTCGGGTGGGACAGCTTCTTTCGGGCCGCGTTCCTGCCTTTTGAAACGGGGGGATTTTCCGCCGGCCGCGTCGCAGTGCAGCACAAGACCTACTATCTTCTCTACTCACAGTTTGGAGAATTACGCGGAGAAATTACAGGCAAGATGCACTACCTTGCAGAGGGGGTGCACGATTTCCCCGCCGTCGGCGATTGGGTGGTCATCCACGCGAGGCCCGATGAGCAGGCAGCCACCATCCATGAGCTCCTCCCGCGCCGAACGAAGTTTTCGCGGAACATTGCAGGGCCAAAAGTTGAAGAGCAAATTGTCGCCGCAAACGTCGACGTCGTGTTTCTGATAAGCGGGTTGGACCACGACTTCAACCTTCGTCGTCTCGAGCGATATCTTGTGCTTGCTGCCGAAAGCGGCGCCAAGCCGGTGGTCGTCCTTAACAAGACCGATCTCTGCAATGATCTGAAATCAAAGGAGCGGGAGGTTCGGTCGGTCGCCCCCAACGTTTCTCTTCATATGCTGAGCGCGATTCATGACAAGGGGCTCGATGCGCTCCTCACATACCTCGAACCCGGCGTCACCGGCGCTCTTCTTGGGTCATCAGGGGTTGGGAAGACCACGATTATCAATCATCTTCTCGGCGCGGAGATCTATCCGACGATGGAAGTGCGGGAATCGGACAGCCGCGGAAGACATGCAACGACGAGAAGGGAACTCATCATTCTTCCCGGGGGCGGCCTCCTGATCGACACTCCCGGAATGCGGGAACTTCAGCTGTGGGGCGGTTCGGGCGGCGTTGAAGAGGTTTTTGCCGACATAAACCGGCTGGTTGGAGAGTGTCGTTTTCGTGACTGCACCCATGAATCGGAGCCCGGGTGCGCTATTCAGAAGGCTCTCGATGACGGTACACTTGAAGAATCGCGGTTCAGGAGTTTTCAGAAGCTTCGTAAAGAGATTGCGTATCAGACTCGTAGAGTTGACCGGGAGGAGCAGCGAAAAGAAAAGGAGAAGTGGAAAAGAATTTCACGCCAAATAAAACAGATCTACAAGACAAGAAAGAAGCCGTGACGGAGCACGATGATCCTCAGCGTTTCGGGTTACGAGTTGCGGGTTTCAGGTTTGAGGCTTCAAGTTTCAGGTCGCGGGCTGACCGCTGTCCCCGCGTACGCGGGGAGCTGACAGCTGAGCGCTGAAAGCTCCTTTATAAGCATTGATTTTGCTTAAAGAAGGCGTACATTCTCCTGCCTCACTAATCACTTACCACAACTTCTATCCTCTTATGAATCAGATCATAGCTCGACTCTTTTTTGGTGCGGCGGTCTGCCTGGGGTCCGCCGCAATGGCTCAGAAGCCCATCTTTCCGCAGCCCCTGAGCCCGCGAATAGCAAATTACGACATCAATATCTCCCTGGATCCGAAGGAAAAAATGCTCAGGGGAACCGAGACGCTTGTATGGCGCAACACATCCCGCGATCGCATCATGGAGCTTCAGTTTCATCTCTATTTGAACGCGTTCAGGAATTCCGAATCGACGTTTATGAAAGAATCGGGCGGGTCATCACGTGGCGCCGCGATGGATGCAGGAGGATGGGGCTGGATTAACGTCGACAAAATGGCTGTTCGGGGAGGGGAAGACCTGAAGCCGAAAATGGAATTCATCCATCCCGACGATGACAATGAAAAGGACCAGACGGTGCTGCGAGTGCGACTGGCGAGACCAGTGCTCCCGAATCAGACCGTCACGCTCGATATTTCATTTACCGCGAAATTGCCCACTGTGTTTGCGCGGACGGGGTACTACGATGATTTCTACATGGTTGCACAGTGGTTCCCGAAGATGGGAGTGTATGAGCCGGCAGGGATGAGATATGCGATCGCTAGCCGATGGAACTGCCATCAATTTCATTCCAACACGGAATTCTACGCCGACTATGGTGTCTACAACGTCAACATTACCGTCCCGCAGTCGTTTGTGGTCGGAGCAACCGGAGTCAGAGAGAACGAACGCCGCAACGGCGACACAACAAAGACGTTGTTCTACCATGCCGAAGATGTGCACGATTTTGCGTGGACAGCCTCCCCCCGTTATGAGGTGGTGGATGACAAATGGGAACACGTTGCGATTCAGCTCTTGATTCAACCCGAACACCGCCAACACACCGATCGGTATCTTCAATCGACAAAGGTCGCTCTCCAGTACTTCAATGATTTCCTGGGAAAGTATCCATATCCGAATCTGACCGTCGTTGATCCTCCCATCAAGGCGTTCGGTGCAGGTGGAATGGAATATCCAACGCTCATCACGGGGGGATCATTCTACGGCATGCCCGAAGGCCTCAAATTTGTTGAGTTGGTCACGATTCACGAATTCGGCCACCAATACTGGTACGGGTTGGTGGGGAGCAACGAGTTTGAAGAGGCGTGGCTTGATGAAGGGTTCAATCAGTACACCGAGACCCGGATCATGAATGAGACGTATGGAGTGAAGACATCAGTCATGGATATTCTTGGTTACCGCCAGGGCGACATGGAAATGGCGAGAGACGGATATCTTTCGATGTCCAATCCCAAAATTGCACCCACCCTCCTCAATGCATGGGAATACAAGGCCGGCGGGTACGGGAATCTGACGTACGCAAAGACAGCGGTTTTCATGACAACGCTCGAACGCCTCCTTGGAAGACCCGTGATGGACGAAATCATGCGCACGTATTTTGAACGCTGGCGGTTCCGGCATCCCTCTTCACGGGATTTTATTGCCGTGGTCAATGAAATCACGCGGAAACGCCTGGGGAACAAATTCGGTACCGATATGAACTGGTTCTTTGACCAGGTGTTGTACGGCACCGAGATTTGTGATTATGCCCTCGCCGGCATTGAAAACCGGCGAATCAGCAGGTCCGAGGGGGTGTTCGACGGGCAGAAGGACACTTCGGCAGCCCCAAGGCTCTATGAGGCCAGGGTGGTGGTGAGCAGGCTCGGTGAAGTAAAGATGCCGGTCGACGTGCTTGTTCGTTTTGAAAGCGGGAAAGAGGTCAGAGAGCGCTGGAATGGCCAGGCCCGGTGGAAGGAATACAAGTACAAAGGAGAAGAGAGAATTCAATGGGCAAAGGTTGACCCGGAAGAGGTTCTGCAAATTGACACGAACTTCCTCAATAACAGCAAAAGCCTCGACGTCAGTTCTGCGCCGGCGTGGAAATACACCGTTAAATTCGTGTTCTGGATACAGAACATCCTACAAACATCATCTCTCTTTTAGAACATTATGACACTTTCAGACATTTTCTCACGAAGCGTCGCGAACGCCAATCGTTCTTGGCATGCGATCATCATTCTCTATGCCGGAACCCTTCTTCTGGCAGCCGTGCTGGCCTTTGGGTTTCAGTCTGCTCTTTTCAGCGGGTTCAAGGATTCCGTGCTCCCGGAACGGCTGCTGGAAGGTTTTGATTCGGATGTCTTCAACGATCTCACGCGTGCCAACAAGGGGTTTCTTGATCCAATCATCTCGCAGCTCCCATGGCTTCTCATCTTCTGGCTTGTTCTCAACAGCCTCCTGGGAGGCGGGATTGTGGCCGCTTTGAAGCGCGGATCGTGCAACTCGTTTTCCGAATTCTTCTCCGACTGCGGTACCTATCTGGGACGATTCCTCCTCCTGCTCCTCATTTCCGCATTCATCCTTCTGATTTTCGGATCGGTATGGATGATGATTGTAGGAGTGCTCTATGCGGCCATGACCGCGGGGTCAATCACCGAGGTGCCGAATGTGATTGGTGGAATCGTTGCGGGTGCCGTGTTCGCACTTCCGATGATTCTGATCATGATGATCATGGATTACGCGAGAGTAAAGATCGTTGCGGATAATTCCCCTTCGGTTCTTTCCTCAACATGGCAATCGACAAAATTCGTGTTTCGGAATTTCTTTACCGCGCTCGGCTGGCAATTTCTGATGTTGCTTCTGCTTCTGGTACTGGCCGCGCTGTATTGGGTTATTTCCGACGGATTTCCCATGGAAACAGGATTTGGAATTTTCCTTGTGTTTCTGCTTCAACAGGTCAGCGTGGCTTCAAGGATCTGGGCGAGGCTCGTCATGATAAGCGGACAGGTTCAGTTGGACGAATCACGCGGTGTGCCGGTGTCAATGGCAGGAACGCTCGGCTACATCCCCCCTGTTGTTGCGCCCCTCCCGCCTGTTCCCACCGAACCAGTGAAGCGAACGACCTCGAGAAAGAGATCAACGCGACGGCGTGCAACAAAGAGAGGTAAAGGGAAATAACCGGAGTCCACGGTTGAAGGTTACCTTAGGATACTCGAAGGTTACCTTCTTCAAAGGCTAACCTCAGTTGAAGGTAACCTTCAGCCATCAGCGGGAAGGACTGGCACCGAGGATACGCGCTGGCAGAAGAAGGAGTGCCCTCAGGAATTCAAAAAGCGCATCGACCGTAATCCCGATGAGCCGAAAGGGGAGCGTCAAGAGCCAGACAATTGGATAGAGGACGAGGGCGATGAGCGCCAGGGGCCAGCAAAAGAAAAGAAGCAACAGCCAGAGAAGGAATTTTGCCATAGTATCACCTGAATACTGTTACGTCCGCCGAAATCAAAAGTTCCATTCCTCAACAAGATAGAATCTCAAACTTACTCTCATTCCTTGCCTGATATCAGCAATATCCTCATTCTCTTCGGCGTTGGTGTCATCTCGGCTTTTCTCAACGTTATGGCGGGCGGCGGCTCTGCCCTCGCTCTTCCCGCCCTCATCTTCATGGGGCTCGACAGCTCTGTGGCGAACGGTACCAACCGTGTCGCCATCCTCATTCAAAACATCGCGGCGGTCTCCTCCTTTCGCCAAAAAGAAGTTCACGCATTCAAACAGAGCATGCAGTTTACTTTTTGGGCTCTTCCCGGAGCAGTTGCCGGCTCGATCATCGGAGTGACGATCGACGATGCCTGGTTCCAGCGGATCATCGGGGTGGTCATGATCGGGACAGTTTTTACAATTCTTCTTCCGAAATCTGAGAGCAAGCCCATAACGGAAGAATCCATGAAAAGGCGGGAACGCTGGATCTATCCGATGATGTTTGGAATAGGAGTCTACGGAGGGTTCATTCAGATCAGCGTGGGGTTTCTCTTCATGGCTGCGCTTTATCATGTTCTCAAGATGAATCTGGTCTATGTGAACATGCACAAGGTGACCATTGTGATGTTGTACATGGCACCGTCGATTGTCGTGTACGCCGTTACGGGAAATGTGGACTGGATTCTCGGGCTGATTCTCGGAATCGGGAGCGCTGTGGGGGGCTGGTGGGCTGCCCACGCATCGGTCAAGGGCGGGGAAAAGCTCATTCGTTACGTGCTGGTCGTTGCCATCCTGATCATGGCGCTGAAGCTGTTCGAGGTGTTCTAGAGCCTTGGTGGAAAGAGTATTCAAGTATCATTTTCCCCTTTGCGAAAGGGGGAGAATATAAGGCTTGAGCATCGCAACCAAAGTTTTAGCAGAACGTAGAAGTCTGGGTCGATTTTCAATTCTCAATTTTCAAGGAGGAAGTATGAGACGCCTGGCAGTTGCAGTCTTTATGCTTGTACTCAGCTCCGTTGGGTGGGCGGATGGCGGTACCGGATTCAATATTCCGGTCGAGTACCATAAGCTCAAAAACGGTCTGAAAGTAGTGCTTTCCCCCGACAAAACGGCTCCCACCGTGGTTGTGGCGGTCTACTATAATATCGGGTTTCGGATCGAGCCGAAGGATCGCACGGGATTTGCGCACCTGTTCGAGCATATGATGTTTCAGGGTTCGCAAAACCTGGGGAAAATGGAATTCATCAAACTGGTCCAGAGCAACGGCGGAGTGCTGAACGGCTCGACCAGGTTTGATTTCACCAATTACTTCGAGATTCTTCCGGCCCACAAATTGGAAACCGCGCTTTGGGCCGAAGCCGATCGTATGAAAGGCCTCGCCATTACGCAAGACAATCTGGTCAATCAGCAGGGCGTCGTGAAGAATGAAGTGAAGGTCAACGTTCTCAATCAGCCTTACGGCGGATTTCCCTGGCTCGATATGCCTCAATACGCCAATACCAACTGGTACAACGCGCACAACTTTTATGGCGATCTCGAGCATCTTGACGCGGCGACGCTCGCCGATGTAAAGGCATTCTTTGAGACGTACTACGCACCGAACAACGCCGCCATCGCGATCGTCGGCGATATCGATACAAAAGAAGCCCTCGCGATGGTCGAGAAATATTTCGGTTCAATCCCCTCCCAGAAACAGCCTCCGAAGCCGGACATTTCAGAGCCGCGTCAGGAAAAGGAAAAACGGTTCACGAAAAAGGACACGTTGGCGCTCCGTCCGGCGCTCGCGTTTGCCTATCAAATGCCGCAGCGCAACACGCCGGAATACTATGCAATGGGCATTCTCGATCAGATACTGCTGCAGGGAGACGACAGCAAACTGACGCAGGTTCTGGCAAAGCAAAAAGGATATACGGACAATGTGGGCGGAGGCATCAATTTGCTTGGCAACATGTTCAACTATAATGGCCCGATGTTGTGGATGGCATCACTCATCCACGATCCGACCACATCAACCGACGATATTCTGAAAGCTGTTGATGGCGTGATTGAAGAAGCGCGCACGAAAATGGTTGATCGCGCCGCGCTCAACCGGGCCTTCATAAAAATACGATCGGATCTCTACGACAATATGGGTGGTTTCTTCGGATTCGGGAGAGCGGATCTGCTTGCGAGTTTCGCGCTGTTTGATGACAATCCGGCGCGAATCAACACGCTGGAACAGGAACTTTTAAAAGTAACGCCTGAGCTCATCCTTAAGACTGCACAGGAATATTTGCGGCCGACCAATCGCACGGTGCTGATGGTCGAACCAAAATCCGGATCGTAAGGAGAAATGACCATGAAAAAAATTCAACTTGTGATTCTTGCGTTCCTGGCGGTCACTTTCGTTCAGGCGCTGCATGCGCAAAAGCAATTACCACCGGAGGGATCAACCCCGAAGGACTTTACCATCCCGGCAAAACAGACGTTCGCACTTGCCAACGGGATTTCGGTGACGATGGTACCTTACGGATCGCTGCCAAAAGTGACCGTCTCCGTGGTTGTTAGAGCCGGGAATCTCAACGAGGCGGCGAACGAGGTCTGGCTTGCGGACTTTGTGGGTGATTTGATGAAAGAGGGAACGACTTCGCGCACAGCGGAACAGGTGGCGCAGGAGGCCGCGGGCATGGGCGGTTCTGTCAACATTGGAGTGGGTCCGGACCAATCTACCATCAGCGGGGATGTACTTTCCGAGTTCAGCCCGAACCTCATCGCGTTGCTGGCCGACATCATCCGAAATCCGCTTTTTCCCGAATCCGAGCTGGCCCGCATCAAAAATGACAGGGCTCGTCAGTTGACGGTACAGCAATCACAGCCGCGCCAACTGACGGCAGAGCAGTTCTACAAGATCCTCTATCCTGATCATCCGTACGGCCGGTATTTTCCGACGACAGAAATGATCCAGGGATTCTCGATTCAAAACGTAAAGGACTTCTATCGTAAGAATTTCGGCGGCCAACGAACGAGCATCTACGTTGCCGGGGTGTTTGACTCAAAGGCGATGGAAAAGGCGATTCGGAGCGGATTTGAGGGGTGGAACAAGGGAAGCGAGCCATACATCAGCATACCCAAACCGTCGATGAAAAAAGCTTTTCATCTTATCAACAGGCCGGGTGCACCACAATCGACAATCTATCTGGGTCTTCCTGTCGTCAATCCATACGAGACCGATTTTGTGCCTTTTCTTGTTACAAATGCCTTGCTTGGCGGATCGTTCGGATCACGCATCACGAGCAATATTCGTGAGCAAAAAGGGTACACATATTCTCCGTTCAGCACCATTTCAACCCGCTATCGTGATGCGTACTGGGCCGAGATTGCCGACGTGACGACCACTGTCACGGGTCCGTCGCTGAAAGAGATCTTCGGCGAGATAACGCGTCTGCAAAGCGAGCCACCGACCGAGGCCGAGCTCAAAGGGATCAAGAACTACCTTGCCGGTAATTTTGTGCTTCAAAATTCCAGCCGGGGCGGGATCATCGGCCAGTTCTCATTTCTCAAGCTGCACGGATTGAAGGATGATTATCTTGCGAATTACGTGAAGCGCGTCCATTCAGTAACACCTCAGCAGGTGTCGGATCTTACCAAGAAGTATATCCGGCCCGAGAAAATGACTCTTGTGATTACCGGCGACAAGAGCAAGATTGAAGAGCAGATTGAGGAGTACGCGAAGCCCGCGGTAGAGCCGAAATAGCAGAAAAATGCGCCGTTATCGGGAAGCCCGCCAGTTCGTTGAGCGGGCTTTTTGTTTTGAAGGGCAATGGTATTTTTTGGAAAAATTAGGTAGGGTGGAAGAGGAAGTCAGAATTAGGAGCTGGAATTTAGAATCCAGAAGTCAGAAAACAGAAGGCCACTGAACTTCACAATCGAAATTCTCGACCGCAAACTCAACCCGTAACGCGAAACACGTAA
>DATDRF010000117.1:0-2231 GCA_035291905.1 Bacteroidota bacterium | reverse complement strand
GCTGGTCTCAGAATATCTTCCCTGAGAAAACACAGGCCAATCACCTCTCCAAGAACACCGCCGGCCTCACCTGGCAGGTCCTGAACATCAACAATCTCTGGACGTGGCACCGGTCGGATGGAGAGGGAAATCATTCGCCAGGTGGGGAAGATGGAATGGCTTATCCGGCATTCACTGCTCGATGCATTTATGAAGACAATATCCTTTTCGGTGGAATCATGTATGTCGGGGGCTGGCCTGAGCAGGGGGGAACAAAAGCCGCATGGCAGCCGCTCCGTGTTAACGGGGGACATTATTTTACAGTCCACGGATTAGTACCGGGATGGGTGGAGGGAACCGGAGCTTTCGCCGGTGCCGCGGATACCTACGATCCTGCCGTGAGAATATACCGCATTCGCCGTGATTACGCAGAAATGACTGACGCCGAAGTATTGAGAGATGCAGCGATCTCCAACGAGCTCATCTCTCAATGGAATGCAACACAGACAATGGCCGATATTGTCCGCCAGAATTATGAGAGGGACTGGAATGAGTGGCCGATCGACCGCGGCGCGCCGTATATCGAAAGAAACGGAATCCCTGGATATCAAACCCCTCCCGCATTCAACCACTCATTCACTTCGGACAGCCTCGCCCTCTGGGGATACGACGAGCCGGGGATTGGTACAGCGGACCAGATTCTTTTCACCGTCTTCAATTGTTTGGACAGCACAAAGTCCCGCTATTTTGTCGGCTCTCTGCCGATGGGTCTCGAGATTCAGAAAACCGTTTGGGGATACACTACGAAAACATCATTGGGCAACAGCTATTTTGTCCTTTACAAGTTCATAAACAAGGGCGGTGTCGATATCGGAGGCGGCCAGAAAGGAGCCTTCTTTATTGACAGCCTCACCATCGGCCATTGGATGGACTCCGACCTCGGCTACGCCGGTGACGATTTGGTGGGGTGTGATACCATTCTCAATCTCGGGTACACTTACAACGGAAAGGATTACGACCTGGCGTACGGCCGCTACAATCTGCCTCCCCCTGCTGTTGGCAGCGTTGTGCTCGGCGGCCCCCTCGTTCAGGGTTCTCCGGGCGATTCAGGTGTCTTCTTCTTGAAACGATACGCGGGGAAGAAGAATCTTGGAATGACTTCAATCTCTTTCAATTCCGCCGGTCCGTGTTTCGAGTGCGAGTTCCCGTACAATGAATATGAAAGAGGCACGGCTCGGGCATGGGCTATGCTGCACGGATACGCCCCGATCGGGAGGCTCAATGATCCGTTTTATCCTTTTCCGGGTCCCCCGGGATATGCAGCGACTCAGTTTCCTTTTTCAGGCGATCCCGTTTCCCAAACAGGGTTTATCGACGGCCTTGGAACGACGTACTCTTTTGCTCCGGGAGATCGGAGGATACAGGTGAATACGGGCCCTGTTCGAATGGCGCCCGGAGACACTGTGGAAGTTCTCCTCGCCGTCGTGGGGGGAATGGGCGGCGACCGGCTTTCCAGTGTTACTGCCATGAAGCAAAATGTCCGCTCTGCACAGGAGGCGTATGGTCGTCTGTTTGACCTCCCCCGTGCCCCCCAGCCTCCCCTTGTCCGAGCTGCAGAGCTTGATCGCGAAATCGTCCTTGATTGGGGTTCAAACCACCCCTCTGTGCAGAGGCTCGAGGCATCAGGGATCGCTCATTCCTACTTGTTCGAGGGATACAACATCTATCAGCTCCCGGATGCAAAAGCTGGTGTCTCTCACGGGAAGAAAATAGCCACGTTCGATGTGATCAACGGCGTCACAACTGTCACAAGGAATGAATTCAATCCGGTTGTGGGACAATTCCAGCCGGCCTTGCTCCAACAAGGGACCGATTCCGGCATCCGGCGGTTCATCAGACTGAGGAAAGATTATCTCACAGATGGAGCCGGGTTGAATAACGGAACCGACTATTATTTTGCCGTCACTGCCTACAATCATTCACCCTTTGATTCGGAAATGCCGTCATTCGAATCTTCGCCGACTATCGTCAGGGTCAAACCGGGAGTTCCTTTCGGCATGTTGGTCCCATCCTCATTCGGCGATACGCTTTCCGTCTCTCACGTTTCAGGTGCCGGCGACGGTCGGGTTCTCCCCATTGTCATCAATCCCACTGATGGAACCGGGGACACCTATGAGGTTCGATTTGATACTTCTGCGGGCCAGATGCGCTGGTTCATTATGAACGTTACGAAAAATATGACCTTACTTGAC